>JAVBYH010000137.1 GCA_030824175.1 Bacteroidota bacterium
CATAGAACACACGACACATGCCCTACACCAAGAATGAAGGCACCACGGCAGTAGCCCTTTTCGTCGACGGTTTCGACGTGAAGTTTGTTCACGTGGCCCTGAAACACAAGAAAATTGTGCTCCACGATTTTCGTACGGTCACCCTCGGCCGAAAACTCGAAGAAAGCGGCGCACATGAGCTGGGCTCCTCCGGCGTGCTCGAGATCAGCGATGCATCGCTCGATACGCCGCTCATGCAGGAGACGATGACGGAAGGCCTGGAGATGGAAACCAACAGCGGGGTGATGGTGAGCCTGCTGAACGAGTTTCCTGCCGGGAAATTCAGCCTCGTCTACTCGGTCTCCGAACCGAGCGTCTACTACCAGACGCTTGAGGACGTCTTCGATGCGAAAGGGGAGAAACTCAGACGGAGGATCCTCGAGGAACTCGCCAAGATCCGCTCCGAAAAGCTGCAGCCGGACCAGGTGGCATCCATTGCCGCCGCAGACGGCCAACTGCTGGCGATCGTTCGCGAGGACGGGTTGAGCCTCCTGAACCTTATTGAAAGCGTCAAGGACTTTATCGGCAAACGCATTCCGCAGATCCCCTTCATCGAGACATCTGATGTGTCCCTGATGAACATTGTGCGCGGGCATTACGAGGTGGGCGACGAGGACGTCTCTCTCATTGTGTATGTGGGCAGCGAATTCAGCCGCCTGATCTTCATGAAGGGGAAGGAATTCTTCCATTTCGCGCCCGCGATCTCCGAAGGTCGTTCCACCCCGAACATCGAGAACACGATTTATTCCCGCATTCTCCTGGAGCAGGACAGCGCCAGCATTCCCCGCATCGACAAGATTTTCCTGGCCGGAGAATCGCATAAGGTCGGCCTGCAGGCGTTTCTGGCCCCCCAATTTTCAAATGCTCCGATCGAATATCTCAATCCCGCGGCGCTCGAGACCGGCGACCTCACTGAAAGCGTTGCGGAGGTCGTGTCGGAATATGCCATCCCGATTTCCGCCGCGATGCGTTCGCTCGAGCCGCGGAAGTCGCAGCTGTACACGATCGATCTGCTCCCGTTGAGTTTCCGCGAGGGGCAGAAAGTGTTCAAGCTCGCATGGCACGGGTATCTCCTGCTGGTGTTGATATTCTTCTCGACGCTCTTCTTTACGATGCGCACGATCAGCATGAACGAGCGCGTGAAGCAGGCCTCGAACGAACTGATCTCGAAGCGCATGCAGCTTGCCGAGAATCAGCGCCTGCAGCAGATCCTCGACAGCCTGGGTGCGCGGAATCAGCAGTACCTCGGCGCGCTCGACACGTACGACGCCGTCGTCCCGAACTACAACCGCTGGAGCCGGACGCTCTATCAGCTCACCAACAGCGTGGACGACATCAAATCGTTCTGGATCACGGAACTGACGCAGCGCACCGACAGCTCCATCGATCTCTCGGGCACATCGCTCAGCCGCTCCAAGATCCGGCGCATCTCGAACATGTTCGAGAAATCGGCGCTGCAGTCGGTCCAGGTGGACAGTATCCGCGGCCAGGAAGTGTATAAGTTCAAGGTCAATGTCAAGAAGGTGGATGAAGAAAAATGACAGGTGACGTTATTCACCGACTATAACATGAAGGAACACCGTGTCGTATAAAATTCGAAATTCCATAGTGCTCGGCGTGCTCATACTGCTGGTGATCGGCGTCGGAGGCTACATCACATTGTTTTTCCAGCCCCGCAAGATCGCGGTGTATCAGGCTGAAACGAAAAAAATCGAGGCTCAGCTGAGCGACAACACACAGCAGCTCGCCGCCATTGCGGCGATGGAGTCAACGCTTCGCGAAACGATTCTTCGGTGGGAGAACCGCACGAAGGAGTTCACCGGAAGCGACAACACGGCCGATACGTACGCGTTCCTGAGCGACGCGATGGACGAGAGCGGCGCGAAGAATCTTAAGGTGAACGTCACCTTCAGCGGCACGAAGGCCGGGAGCAACAAGATCAGCTACAACACGTACAAGCTTCAGGGCAATTCCGAGTTCGCGAACATCTTCCGGTTCATCTGGCTCATCGAGAACGGACGCCGGCTCTACAAGGTCCACAACGTCTCGCTGCGGAGCGAAGAGAATACGGTCACCGAACTTGCGGGCGTGCGGATGCTGTTTGACTTCGAACTGCAGTCCTATTTTACGACCGAGAGTTCGCTCAGCCAGTCCGTGATCCGTCCCGATTCGACGCCGCAGCCGATCACCTCGAACGCCTTCATGCCGCTTGTGTTCGCGGCTGTTCCGCTGAACGTCCGCAATCTTGTCGATCCCGAGAGGATCCTTGTGAAGGCATTGACCTCCACGCGCGCCCTCGTGATGACGGAGGATGGACGGCTGATCACGCTGAAAACGGGGAGCGACGTGTACCTCGGCAAAGTGCTGTCCATCGACCCTGGAGAAGGCAGCATCACGTTCTCCATGAACAAGGGCGGTATCGCAGAAGTGAAGAAGAAATTTATTGTGTTCGAGAAAAAACAACGAGGTCTACCCCAATGAAAAAATTTGCAGCCGGTATCCTTTGCGCAGTGATGATGTTGGGTAACGCGACAAGCGTTGCGCAATCGAATCGTGAACGGCGCCTTGTGCTGAACGAATATGTCGCACCCGACGAAGTGGTCTCCATCTCGGAAACCGTTCCCTTCGACCGGGCCATGCTCGTGATCAGTGATGTGAGCAAGAAGTATTTAAAGAAGATCATCGTCGATGAGACGGGCATCAAGACGCCGATCGGCGTGGACATCAGCAACATGTACTGGCTCCAGGCGATGGAAACGATCCTTCGCCAGAGCGGATGCTGGTACGAGGAGAAGGAGGAGTATTTCCGCGTGTTCCCGGCGAACGACGGAAGGATCGTCCTTGGGGCGGACAACAAGTTCGTCCCGGTTCCACAGGACACGACGGCCCGCATGATGCTCCGTTCGCGCGATGTGAAGATCTCCTCGTGGTTCTTCACGCTCGACGTCCAGAAGTCGCTGAACTATGGCATCAACTGGGATTTTTTCTATTCCGGTGATTCGTCCGTGACCCGGCCTCCGGTGCGCTTCGGCGGCAACCTTGTCGGCGGGCTCATCGATCCGACGAAGGGAACGACATCGGAGACGGCGCAGGAAAATAATTTCATCGGCAAGATCGTGCCGACAATCAATTTCGGGAACATCAGCGCCCTCGTGTCACTCTTCGCGGGGAACAATCTCGGCGAAGTGCTTTCCAGTCCGTCCGTCGTCGTCAGTTCCGGAAAGAAGGGCAACATCCTCATCGGCCAGAAATTCTACACGACGACAAAGGATTTTTCGGGCAACACGATACAGAAGGAACAGTCGGCCGGCATCACGATCGATGTCACGCCCACGGTATACGAGGAGAAGGGCATCAAGTTCGTGAACCTCGACATCGCCGTTTCCCGTTCGACCGTGAGCGGAACGACGAACCCCGTTGTCAACACATCCGAGGTGAAGACATTCTCCGTGCTCTACGACGGCGAGGAACTCGTACTTGGCGGACTCTATAACAACATCGAGAGCAACGAACGCGGCGGCATCCCGATCCTGAAGGATCTGCCGTGGTGGTTCTTCGGCCTGCGGTATGTGTTCGGGTATGAAAAAACGCTGACATCGAAACAGGAACTCATCATCCTCCTGAAGGCGGATGTGGTGCCGACCATCGAAGAGCGCATCGCCTCAAAATCGAAGGAATACCGGAATTCGATCCAGCGCCAGCTGGAGGACAACCAATTGGACATCATGCAGAAGAAACTCCCGAAAGACGAATGATCACGCGGCCCGTCGACTCCTGCGAGCGGAACGGGCCTGATGGCGCACCAGTGATGGAGAAGATATGCGAATGCGAAGCGAACCGAATTTGACTACGAAGATGGGACTGTCCATGAAGAAGCTAAAAATGTACGCCGTGATCGTCATTGTCGCGGGGATGGGTATTTTTTCGTGCACGAAGCCCGTGGAGACGGTGGCCACGTATACAGTCACCGTCAGCGGCAGCGTCGTGAGGAAGAATTATTCTCCCCTGGACAGCGTCACGGTGATCACCGAA
>JAVBYH010000004.1 GCA_030824175.1 Bacteroidota bacterium
GATGCCGACGATATTGTTGCGGAAGGGGGAGAAATACTGTTCCAAAGCCACGCGCATGCCTCATTGAGTGAAAAAATTGCCCGTATGAAAATACGAACGAATGAGGAACAAAACAAGCGAACGATGCTTGAAAGAGCGGCGCCCGAATCCGCCATGTCGATCATAAATTCCCTATCTTATGAGGAAAGCCGAACTTGATTCGCCGGCTCTCATCCACCGAACCGGAGACGCACGCTCATGAGCCATGTCTGTCATACATTGCACCAGTTTCTCTCCGGGATGCTGAAACGCGATTTTCAATTCGACCCGAAGTGCATCCCGAAAAACGGGATATACATTCTCTTCGAAAAAGGGGAGACCGGCCACGACACGGAGAGGATCGTCCGCATCGGCACGCACGCCGGGAGGAATCAGCTGCACGGGAAATTGCAGCAGCACTTTGCCGACGAGCACACGGAGAAGAATCTCTTCCGTAAGAACATCGGCAGGGCGATCTTGAACAGACGCGGCGACAGTTTCCTTAAACAATGGGAGAGCCTACGGACCACGTCGACTGCCAGGGGCAGGGAGGTCGGTGTACTTGACCCGGAAAAATTACTCAAAACGGAAATACAGGTTACGTACTATATTCACGAAGCCTTCCGGTTTGTCTCCTTTGCCGTTGAAGAGAAGGCCGAACGTCTCCTCTGGGAGTCGAAGATCATCTCCACCGTCGCACAATGCAGCGAATGCCGGCCTTCGAATAACTGGCTCGGCCTGCATTCGCCTCAGGAGAAGATCCGTGAAAGCGGATTATGGCTCGTGAACGAACTCTATCAGGAACCGCTCTCAGAAGAAGATTTCGGAGAGCTCGAAAAAATTATTACAAAGAGCCACGAAACAGAATCCTCTTGTGACCGGACTGGGGGATAACATCATATAAAAAGTTGCATCTGCCTCGCGAAGATATTACTTTAAAGAGAATAGGCAGACGCGAGTGATGCTGCCCGATTCTTCATTATCACAAGGACATATGCCGCAATTGCGCATACGAACTCTGGTTTACTTATTGGCGGTCGCTTGTCTGTTCAGAGAGCCCCTTCATGCAGCGTATCCCCGGAAATTTACACACCTCTCGGTAGTCGACGGACTTTCCCAGAATTCAGTCTGGTCGATCCTCCGCGACAGGCAGGGATTTCTGTGGTTCTCCACGGACGACGGCCTGAATAAATTCGACGGCTACCAGTTTCGCGTCTACAGCCGCCGCGTCAACGACTCGACATCCCTCTCGGCCAACATCACGCAGACGATGATCCAGGACAGGCGCGGAGTGATCTGGGTCGGAACATCCCGTGACCTGAATCGCTACGATCCGGTCACGGACAAATTTACCGTCATCAAGCTGTTCGTGCCGGGCAAGAAATCCCAGCCCGTCAGAGGCATCACCACCATCGCCGAAGATACGTCGGGCTGCCTCTGGGTCGGGACGTTCTCCGCCGGATTGTTCAGGCTGAGCCCCGACAGGAACACGATTGCGCACTTCGCGAACGATCCGCGCGATCCGGCAACCATCTGCGCCGACGGCATACAGACACTCTTCGTCGACAAGAAGGGCGTGCTGTGGATCGGAACGAACACGTCTGGCATCAGCCGTTATGAGGCAACAACCGGCACATTCTTTTCGTATGTGCCCGACCCGCGTACGCCAGGTGCACTCCGGGATCGTTTCATCACGACATTCTTCGAGGACTCGCGCGGGCGCTTCTGGATCGGGTCACGATACGACGGCATGTTCCTTTTCGACAGGAGCAGCGGACAATGCACGTTCTTCTCGAAGCCGGTTCCGCGCACCGATACCGGTATGGATACGACGACGGTGCTGGCCATCACCGAAGATAAATACGGACGCATCCTCTACGGCACGTTCGGCGGCGGTGTGCGGGTGTTCCAGCCTGGAACGGGAATCACCGAAGTATGGCGAAACGACATCCGCGATCCGAAAAGCATCGCCAGCGATTATATCCTCTCGCTCTACTGCGATGAATCGGGCTGCGTGTGGATCGGCACATCGACAAACGGCATCAGCAAGTACGACCACGACGAGGAACATTTTCAGACCTTCAGGAATGAAATTCCCCGCACGACGTTGTTCACCGCCAACGATGTCCGGGCGCTCTACAGAGACCGCAGCGGATTGATCTGGATCGGAACCACGAAGGGGCTGAATATTTTCAATCAGGCGACGGATATGTGCGAGCAATACAGGTCCGATAATCGAGGCGCCACGAGTTCGAGCGACGATTACATCAGTGCCATTTTCGAGGACACCCAGGGAACGATGTGGATCGGCACACGCAACGGGGTGAAAGTCTTCAACCGAAAGACGAAATCGATGGTTCTGCCGGGCGACGCGTCGATGCTGCCGAGTGAAATCAAGGGGGCGTACATCCGCGGCATACTCGAAGACAAGTATGGCATCATCTGGTTCGGAACGTCCCAGGGATTATTCTCCTTCGACCGGCGCGTGCAACAGTATGCGAAATATTCGCATGTCGAAAACGATCCGACCAGCCTCAGCAGCAACAATATCCGCTCCCTGTTCCAGGATCGCGAGGGCGCGATCTGGATCGGCACATACGAGGGCGGTCTCAATCGGTACAGCAGGGGGTCCGGAAGGTTCACATCCTATGTGCACGACCCGAACGATCCGCACAGCATCAGCAGCGATCTCGCCTCGCCGTTCGAAGAGGACCGCAACGGCAACCTGTGGATCGGCACACGCGGCGGAGGCGTCAACGTGCTCGATCCCCGCACCGGAACATTCACCGTCTATACCGAGGAAGACGGCCTCACCAACAACACGATCTTCGGCATCAGATCCGACGGAAAACAGCGCATGTGGATCACCACGTCCAGGGGAATTTCCTGCTTCGATCCGTCGACAAAAAAATTCCGGAATTATTCCGCCGCATCGGGACTGCAGGGGGACGAATTCAACCTCAACGCCTGCTACAGGGATGCCGACGGCACGATGTATTTCGGCGGCACCTCCGGTTTCAATATCTTTCATCCGGACCAGATTCGCGACAACACGTTCATCCCACCGGTGTATGTGACGTCGATGAGCATTTTCAACAAGCCCGTCCATTTCGATTCCACTCTGACGGTGAAGAAATACATTGTCCTGCCGTACCATGACAATGCGTTCTCGTTCGATTTCGTCGCGTTGAATTTCCGGAAGAGCGGTCTGAATCAGTATAAGTACATGCTCGAAGGGTTCGACGAGGAATGGATCGAGGCGGGTACGCTCCGGAAGGCGGCATACACGAATCTCGAGCCGGGTGAGTACGTTTTTCGCGTCATGGGATCGAACAACGACGGCGTGTGGAATCCCGCGGTGATGTCGATCGCCATCGTCGTGACGCCGCCGTTCTGGCGCACGTGGTGGGCGTACCTTGCCTACCTCATCACGAGCGTGGCACTCGCAACAGCCGGCATCACGGCGTTGCAGCGCAGGCAGAAAAAAACCCTGCTCATCGAACAGCAGCGCCACGAGGCCGAGGTCGTGCGGCAGAAGAACATCAAGCTTAAGGAGGCGAATGACGAGATCCTTCGGCAGCAGGATATCCTAAGGGAACGCAACGAGCAGATCGAGCAGACGAATCATCAGCTCGAACGCCAGATCGAGGAACGCGAGGCGCTCCTGACGGAATTGAAGACCGCCATGGACAATGTGAAGACCCTCGGCGGCCTCATCCCGATCTGTTCGTCATGCAAGAAGATTCGCGACGATGAGGGATATTGGAATATCATCGAGTCGTACATCGCCAAACATTCCTCTGCACAGTTCTCACACGGCATCTGCCCGGATTGCATGCAGAAATTATATCCGAAATATGCCAACAAACCGAAGCCCCACTCCGAGGAGAATGTGTAAGGTATGAAGAAGACCGCTGTCGTATTGCTCTCGCTTCTCTGCTGCGCTCTGACATCCTTCGCCGCCGAAGAGATACTTACGTCACCCGATCACAACAACCGTTTCGCACTGACGATTGTGAACGGCGTTCCCTTCTATGAGATCACATCCCGCG
>JAVBYH010000058.1 GCA_030824175.1 Bacteroidota bacterium
GAAACCCCAACACTCGCCCGCCGTCTTGGTCTTTCCACCGCAGTCATGGTCGTCATCGGTTCGACGATCGGATCCGGAATTTTCCTCACCCCGCAGAATGTCGCCCATGCCGTGCCCGTGCCCGGACTCATGATCTTCGTGTGGGTGCTCACCGGATTGCTGACGCTGGCCGGGGCGCTAACGAACGCCGAGGTGGCGAGCATGCTTCCCGAGGCCGGCGGCCAGTACGTGTTCTTCCGCGTCACCTTCGGCAAACTCACCGCATTCCTCTACGGATGGTGCACATTCATCGTCTACCAGACCGGATCGATCGCCGCGCTCGCCGTCGGATTCGCCCGCTATCTTGGCTTTTATGTCGCCCTGCCTCATCTCGGCCCCGAGCTCGAAGCCTGGAGGCTCCCGCTGCTCGGCAACATTTATCCGCTCAAGGACTTCGGCGTCACGCTCGTCGCCATCGGGGCGATCATCCTCGTGGCGTTCATCAACTACTTCGGCGTGCACATCGGCGGATGGATACAGAACGTGTTTTCCTATCTCAAGATCGCGGCCATCGGCGTCATCGTCGCCCTTTCGTTTACGAGCAGTCATGGATCGACGGCGAACTTCTTCCCCATCTTCGCGCTGCCCGAGGCGATGCCCACGATGGGCGCGCTCATGAGCGCGGTCGGCGTGGCGATGATCGCGACACTCTGGTCGTACGACGGGTGGAACAGCCTCACGTTCCTCGCCGGCGAGGTGAAGGATCCGCAGCGGACAATTCCACGCGCGCTCATGATCGGCACCGTGATGATCATCGTCATCTACGTCGTGACAAACCTCGCCTACCTCTATGTGCTGCCGATCGGCGAGATGGGCGCCTCGAAGCTCGTCGCCGCCGACGCGATGGAAAAGATCGGCACCGGCTACGGCGCGATCATCGCCGCGATGGTCATGATGTCCACCTTCGGCACCGTCAACGCCACGACGATGACGACGGCGCGCGTCTATTATGCGATGGCGAAGGATAAATTGTTCTTCCGCGGGCTCGGCGAGATCCATCCGAAATACCGCACGCCCGGCAAATCGCTCATCATCCAGGCGTTGTGGGCATGCATCCTGACGCTCACCGGAACATACGACCAGATCTTCACGTACGTTGTGTTCGCCGGATGGATCTTCTACGCGCTCGGCGCCGGGAGCGTCTTCATCCTCCGCGCGAAACGGCCGGATGCTGTGCGCGCCTACCGCGTGCCCGGATATCCCTGGGTGCCGATTCTCTTTATTATCGTTGCGACATGGTTTGTCGTCAATACGATTATTGCGCAGACGGCGGATTCCATCGTGGGGTTGCTGCTGCTGGCGGCGGGTGTGCCGTTCTATCTTTTCTGGAACAGCCAGAATATGAAGGCTCTTGCCGAAAAATAACGTCAGATCTCGGCCAATCCTTTTTTCAACGCGTAGCGCACGAGTGCGACGGCGTCGTGGATGTTGAGTTTCTGCATGATGTTGTTGCGGTGCGTATCGACGGTTCGGATGGACAAGTGGAGGAGCTCCGCGATCGTCTGATGCGACCGGCCCTCCGCGATGAGCTGCAGCACTTCCTTTTCGCGCGGGGTGAGGCCAGCGCCGTCGCCTGCCCCCCCTTCGAGTTTGTTCCTCAGCTTCGCAAGCACCTGGGGCGGATACGACGGGCTGTAGAAGTCGGCCCCGTTCATCACGCTCCGCACCGCTGCCGAGAGGCTTTCGGGCGTCGCATTCTTCAGCACGTATCCGTCGGCGCCGGATGCGAGCGTGTTCATCACGAACTCGTCGCTGTCGTAGGCCGTGAGCATGATAATCTTGATCTCCGGATTCTTCGCCTTGATCTTCCCTGCCGCCTCCACGCCGTTCAGGAGCGGCATGCCGATGTCCATCACCACCATGTCCGGCAGCAGCCGCTGCGCGAGCTCGACGGCTTCGATGCCGTCGGCCGCCTCGGCAATGATCGTGAATCCCGGTGTCAGACCGAGCAGTGAGGCGATCCCCCGGCGCACGATGGCTTGATCTTCGACGAGCAGGATGCGCACAATCGGTTGCGGCGGGATGACAGTGGTCACGGAATCCATGGGGTCCTGAAAAATAGCTGAATGAAATATTGCTGAAGCGTCCCTATCTTAAATAAAAAAAGAGTAAAAAGCCACAGCATGGCCCTTACTCTTTTTTCATACTCGCCCCTGCGGGGCACCGGATGGTGCGCTGCCGCTCGAGCCCGTCAGAGGGCTTTCATGATTTTTTCGGCGGTCTTCTCCGTCACTTCGTCCGACAAATAATAGCCGCTCTCAACGCGCGCCTTCATCAGTTCGATCTTGGCATTCTTCCTGCTTTCCATAAGCTCCTTTGCCTCCCCGGAGAGTTGAAGCTGATCTTTCCGTTCCTCCGTTGCTGCTTTTTCCCTCTTTACCTTAGCCTCTTCGGAAGCCGCCGATTGAACGGTACTGATACTGCCAACATGTTTAATATCCATCTCATACCTTCCTTTTTCTGCGCTGCAGGCGCGAGATCGTACTTCCCACGTTACATTTTTTCGTCGTAAATGACGCCCAGGAGCTCCGTGATGCGTTCCGAGACCCTCATGAGCTGCTCACTCGGGATCTGACGCACCACCTTGCCCGATTCCGTATCGATCACTTTGATGATCGTCTGGTGCGATTTCTCATCAATGGAGAGGCTGACATGCGTGTCGAACGCCTCGAGGGTTTTATTGAGCTGCTTGATGATTCCGTCGCGCTCTTTCGCAGATAGTTCGTTCTGTGCCGTGTCTTTCGGCGCATCCCGAACAGGCGCTTCGGGAATCTTAGCCATGACAAATGCGCTCTCGGGTTGCGGCATGACCGATGAGATGACCGGAGACTCGATCACTGCATTTGAATATGCTGCTGCGACTGGTGACATGATCCTTTCCTCCTATCGAATTGCGTCATGCATTTTCCGCGTAACGCGCTGCGAGTTTATGCTCCTGACTTTCCCTGATTGACAGCTTGAGCGATTCCACAATTTCATTGAGCGAACTGATGTTGGCAAGCTCCAGGATCATGATCCGATCCAGGTATTCCTTATGCAACACCCTCAGCGGTTCGGAATCCGTGGGGAGCAATTGCAGCTCCTCGAGTTTCTCCTCGCGCCACAGCACATAGCGTTCGATATCAGGCCATTCGCGGCGTTGAATCGCCGCTCTGAGCTCCTCCGATCCGGAAATGTATTCTTTATAGAACGTCTCGACGGAGGGGAGCCTATATGTACTATCGGCAATAGTTGTCATAACTTTAATCCTTCTTACGATGTGCCCGTCACCTGCGCGAGGTAGCTCGACGCCAGCGACGTCTGCGAGCTCAGCTTCGAGAGGAGCGTTTGGGCATTCGCCAGGGAGAGTTTATAGGCCTCGATCTTTTTATCGTTCCGCGCCTTGTAGTCGGCGATTTTTTTGTCGATGGCGCTGATTCTGTCCGCTACTCCTTTATCGTTCGCCGCGAGAATGCCGGTGGTGCCGACGAAATCGTCCATCCGCGCCTTCATTTGCGTCGCGATGCCGTTCGAGGACGTGAACAGGTCCGACAGCGCGGTTGATGATGAGCCGTTCAGGACACTTGTGAACGCCGTGGTGTCCGTGATGCTCAGTTTACCGTCCGCGTCCGTGGTGATGCCGATGGCGGAGAGCGAGGCCGGATTGCCCGATGCGACGCTCGACACGGTGCCGGTGACCATCATTCGCAGGCTCGTGCGCAGCTGAATGTAGGTTGAATCGTCGGACAGCACCTGCTTTGTCTTCAGCGTGGTGTCGATTTGCGTTTGCGACCGTACGATTGTCAGCAGGTCGTTATATTTCGTCAAAAAGTCCTGTACATTCGATTTAATTGTCTCGGTGTCCAGCCCGACTGTCAGTGTGACGGGGGCATCGGCGGCAAGCTGCGTGCTTTTCAACGTCAGGGAGACGCCTTGGAGCGCATCGGTCACGGTGTTGGAGCCCCGGGTAATGTCGATGCCGTCGAGTTTGAACTTTGCATCAAGGAGCGATGCGTCTGCATAGTTGTATCCAGCCGTGGACGATGTGGATG
>JAVBYH010000212.1 GCA_030824175.1 Bacteroidota bacterium
CGTTCGTCCGTCGTTGATGATGAGCACCCCCTCGCCGAACGAAAGGGCCACCTCCACCGAATCGGCCACGCGCGTGCGGATTCCCCGGCTCAGCACGATGCGGTCGACGACGATCTCGATATTATGGATCTTATACCGGTCGATCTTCATCCCCTTCTCGATCTCCGTCACCTCGCCGTCGACCCGCACACGAAGGAATCCGTCCTTGACGATCTCCTCGAACAGCTCCCTGTAGTGGCCCTTGCGGCCCTTCACGACTGGCGCAAGCACCTGCAGCTTCGTCCCCTCGGGCATCGCCATGATCGTATCGATGATCTGGTCGACGCTCTGCTTCTGCACACGCGCCCCGCACTCCACGCAGAACTGCGTCCCGGCTCTCGCATACAGCAGGCGGAGGAAATCGTAAATCTCCGTGACCGTGCCGACCGTCGAGCGGGGATTGTGGCTCACCGTCTTCTGCTCGATCGAAATTGCCGGACTCAGGCCCTCGATGTAATCCACATCCGGCCGCTCCATGACGCCCAGGAACTGCCGCGCGTACGCCGAGAGGGTCTCGACATACCGCCGCTGACCCTCCGCATAGATGGTGTCGAAGGCAAGACTCGATTTACCCGATCCCGACAGGCCCGTGATGACCACGAGCTTGTCGCGCGGGATATCGACGTCGATATCCTTCAAATTGTGCTCCCGGGCGCCTTTGATGACAAGCATATTGCCGGAGGACATGTGATGTTTCTTCGTTTCGATCAACTGTGAGTACTCGAAGGGACATTGTCTGTCTGGGATCAGACAGGAACCGTGGTCATGAACTGCATAAAGTATCCTAAAAGATATTCAATGCCGTGTGTAAATGCAAGAAGCGGATGGAGACGAGGGAAAATATAGGGCTCCGCAGCGGCGCACCGGGATCAGTCGCCTGCTTCCCGCGGAGGGAATAACATGTCCATTTTCCTGCGGCGATAAGCGAATATCGACTCGAGCCGACGGCGAATGAACAGCGCATTAAGGAGTGTCCCCACCGGCCCCAGGGGAACTTTATATGAAATCCTGTCTGTCATCTCCACGCCCCCCGGGATCTCCCTCAGCTCATGCTCATGGTGCCAGAGCGAATAGGGACCGATTCTCTGCTCGTCGACGAATGAATAGGGCGCCTGCACGTGCGTGATCTCCGTGATCCACTCCATCGGGATGCCCGCCACGGCTTTCACGTTGTAGGCGATCATCATGCCCGGATAAATGGGGCGGTCATATCCCGCGGACGTGATGTCGAAGCCCATGGAGGGCGGCGTGATGATCTTGAGGTTTTCGGGACGCGAGAGGAATGTCCACGCCGTGTTGATGTCGATCGAAAGCTGCTGCCGTGCGTCGAGTGTATGCATGTGCCCTGCCATTGTTTAACCTGCCAGTGCAACGCAGAATCCCCGACCAAAGTTCATCTGCTTCGATGTAGGGCGAGCTGTTAGCTCGCCCCGGTTGAGTTTCGTACTGCATTGCAACAGGGCGAGCTAACAGCTCGCCCTACACGCTCCAATTGTACTGCAAGTGCATTTTCATCGCAGGGCGAAACGCCGTTTCGCCCTACAGTACTCATCATTTACATTTGATGTTATAACACAGGCCTGAACGCCACGACCGTTATCGTCGTCTCACCGGCGGAGCGGTCGAGATACTCCACCGTCATCGGCATCCCGATCCGTATGGATGCCGGATCCTTCGTATCCACACCCACGATCTGCGCGCTGATGGAAGGCCCTTCGGCCAGTTTCACGATGCCCACGCAATGGGGATTCTCACGCCCGTACCCGGCGGCAATCATCTCCGAGGATGCGACAGGCACCACCGAGAACGACACGAGCGTCCCCTTCCCGCTCAGTTCCACGAGCTCCATCGTGTCCGCGACGTGCAGCGGATCGATGGGCCGCGGCGGCACATGTATCGGTCGGTCGATACCCGTGCGCGATCCGACGAGTTTGTGGGCGGTGATGTTCTCCGCGTATGTTGCCGTTGTTATCGCCATAAGAATGCTCCTGAAGTTCACGAAAAATTTTATATCGGGGCGAGATAAATCTCGCCCTACAAAAAGAATCCACAATTCAACCCCGGAGGGGTTGCAGACATTACACAGATCGAGATAAATCTCGCCCTACACAAGGATTCATCAACGTCGTTCGAAAATATGGACGACGCTCGTCTGTCCCGTGCCGCCGACGTTGTGCGTCAGGCCCAGGCGTGCGTTCGCACCGATGCCGCGCGGCCCGGCTTCCTGGCGCAATTGTTTCCAGATCTCGACGGCCTGCGCCACACCCGATGCGCCGACAGGATGCCCCTTCGACTTCAATCCTCCCGATGTATTCACCGGCCGTGCTCCAAGGCGCGACGTGACACCGTCGATTGCGGCGACGCCTCCCTTGCCCGCTTCGAAAAATCCGATGTCTTCGGTGGCGACGATTTCGGCGATCGTGAAGCAGTCGTGCACTTCGGCGAGCGAGATTTCCTCCGGCGTTACATGCGCCATCGCGTACGCCTCGCCCGCTGCAATACGTGCCGATGTGACGGTGGTGATGTCGGGTCGTCCGTGCAGCGCGCCGTCGCTTGCCTGCCCGGTGCCGATGATGCGTATCGGTGTGTCGGTGAACTGCAACGCGAGATCCTCGCGCACGAGCAGCACGCACGCCGCCCCGTCGGACACAGGCGAACAATCGAACAGCCGCAACGGCCACGCGATCATGGGATTCGCGCGGTCGTCGGCGAAGAATTCCTCGATATCCTTCCACTGCGGCACGGGCTTCCCCTTTTTCGCGGCCGCGGCCTTCTTCGATGCCATCACGTCCGCGATGCGCTGGCCGAAATGCGCCTTCGGATTGAGCGCCCCGTTCTCGTGGTTCTTCACGGCGACGGCCCGCAGCACTTCCGCGCCCAAACCGTATCTGTCGAGGTATGCCGAGGCCATCGTCGCATAGAATGCGGGAAATGTGAATCCCGACGGGATCTCGAACAGCTTGTCGCCGGCCGTGGCGAGCGCGTCGGTCGCCCGCTCGATGGGAAGGTCCGACATCTTTTCGATTCCGCCCACGAGCACGACGTCGTACAGGCCCGATGCGATCGCCATCACGCCCTGGCGCAGGGCTGTGCCCCCGCTGGCGCAAGCATTCTCGACCCGCGTGGCCGGACGATGGGCAAGTCCGAGCCACTCCGTCATGATCGGCGCCGTATGCCCCTGCCCCTCGAAGAGCTCACTCGAGAAGTTGCCGATGTAGAGTCCATCGATCTCATTCGGATCGAAGCCGCGATCCACCGTCGCGATCATGTCGCGGTACGCGTCTGCAAGCAGATCGCGCGTAGAGATGCCGGCGAATGCGCCAAAGGTGCTCATGCCCGCCCCCACCATCGCCACGCCGCGTCCGAGTTTTCGTTCTTTCATAGTATGCTCCAGTACTCACAATAAATTGGTGACTCTGTTCAGGAATATTTTTTCTTCAGGTCGTTCTTTTGAATCTTTCCCATGCCCGACAGCGGCAGCGCGTCCAGGATTTCCACCGTCTTCGGCACCTTGTACTGCGCGAGATGTCCCTTCATGAATGCGATGAGCTCTTCGCGCGAGACGATGGCGCCCGGCTTCAGCACGACGCAGGCTTTGCCCACCTCCCCCCATCGCTCATCCGGCACGCCGATCACCGCACACATGTGTATCGCGGGATGCTTGTAGAGCACCGATTCGATCTCCACGGGGAACACATTCTCGCCGCCCGAGATGAACATGTCCTTCTTCCGCCCGATCACGAAGAAGAAGTACTCCTCGTCATGCCGGACGAGATCGCCCGTATGCAGCCACCCGCCGCCGTCGACAGCCTCGGTCGATGCCGCCGGATCGTTGAAATATCCGGACGACATGCTCGGTCCCTTCAACAACAGTTCCCCGACCTCGTTCGCTTTGACCGGATTGTTGTCGTCATCGACTACCTTCACATCCACGAAGAAGTTCGGCCTCCCGATGCTTCCCGCCTTGCGTTTCGCATCGTCAGGCGACAGGGCGAACACCCCGGGACCGAATTCCGT
>JAVBYH010000056.1 GCA_030824175.1 Bacteroidota bacterium
ATCGTTGCCGGCCTGGCGGCGTTAAAGGTGCCTGGCCGGAATTATCTCTTCCTCGATATCGGCACCAACGGCGAGATAGCGCTCGTGAAGGGGGATACGATCTATACATGCGCCGCGGCGGCCGGTCCGGCGTTTGAGGGCGCCAATTTAACGTGCGGCATGGGGGCGGTGCGCGGGGCGGTCTCGGTGTTCAACGGCGAGGGCGATTACACGGTGATCGGCAACGCCGAACCGACGGGGATCTGCGGCTCCGGCATCTTCGATATCGTCGCCTATCTCCTCGACAACGGGATTGTCGATAACACAGGACTGCTTCGCGATACGTTTGTCATTGCCAAAGGAAATGACGTCCGCGTCACGCAGCAGGATATTCGCGAGATTCAATTGGCGAAGTCGGCCATCTATTCAGGCATCAGGATATTGATGGAGAAAGCGGAGCTTTCGTATGAAGATCTCGACGCCCTGTATCTCGCCGGAGGATTCGGCAATTATATCAACATCAATTCGGCGATACGCATCGGATTATTACCGCATGAGCTCAGGGGAAGAATGTTCCCCATCGGCAACAGCGCCGGCATCGGGGCGCTTCAGTATCTGCGGTCCGATGACTTCGAAAGGAAAATTGCGTGTGTCCTGGAACGGGCCCGCTACATCGAATTGTCCTATGAAGAGGATTTTCCGATGGAGTTCGCACTGAACATGAGTTTCGCCGATCACGCGTTGCCTCCCGCCGGAAATAGTCCTATTATGGATGTGTGAAGTTGGCCTGCCGCTGAAGAAATTCCTGTCATCCATCCGCCGAAAGGATACGCACGATGAAGGTTCTTATTACCGCCGTATGTTTCCTGTTCCTGATCACACCATATGATGCGTCCACTCAAACTATCACGTCCACAACAGCCGGAGGCTCATGGGAAACCGCGGCCACCTGGGCCGGGAATGCCGTGCCGACCTCCGCCAACGATGTCGTTATCGCCGGCACCGTTTCGATTACGAATTCCTCAACAGCGTGCAGGAATCTGACGATCAATGCGGGAGCGGTCATCCAACACGGGGGCGGATTGGGTTGGGTAACGCCGAACGTCTACGGCAGCGTTGTGAACAACGGCACCCTCCGGGATAATCCGACGACGGGCTACGATTTGGTGCTTGTCGTGCACGGCAACATCACGAATAATGGCGTTTGGGAGAATACGTCGACATATCTTCCGCAGACGCAGAACCAGTATCTCTCGCAGGCGTCGGGAAAATTTTTTGCCTCACAATTCGTCCACCGGGACGGATCGGGCAACGCACCCGATCTCGGCAAGGCCATCATCGCTTCATCCGATCTCACGTTCAACTTACCGGTCGACCTGAACTGGGCAAACGGCGTGCTCGACATGGCGGGTCATTCCCTCACCCTCGGCAAGGCCGCCACGATTTCGCACGGCACGCTCAGGAACACCGCCCATCTGACAGGACTCTGGTCGTCTTCCATCTCCGACATCACCGTGTACGGCGACATGACGATGCACGGCTGCGTTACAATCACCGGCAGCAACACGGTGTTCCTCGGCAATGTCACCGTCGCCGACACACTCCAGAATGGCGGCGGCCTCGGCTGGATCACCCCCACATTCAAGGGGAACCTGACCAATAACGGCGTCATCCGCAATAATCCGGCGAGAAACGAATTATGGATGAACGTGTACGGCAACATCGCGAATTCCGGACGCTGGGAGAACGCGCGCGTGTACATCCCGACATACACGAGGGACCAGTACATTTCGCAGGCGGCGGGAAAATTTTTCGCCGCGCAGTTCATTCGGGCCGAGGCCGCCGGCTACGTCTACGATTCCTCCAAAACGATCTTCGCCACGAGCGACATCACATTCTCTAAATTGGTCGACCTCAAATGGCTCAACGGCACGATCGATATGAACGGCCACACGCTCACGCTTAACGGCGATGCGTCGCTCAAATACGGATTGGTGAAAAACGCCACACGCCTCGTCATGGCCGGCGCGGCGAATCTCTGGGAAGTCTCGTTCTCCAGCGATGTGGTGCTCCAGGGAAGCGGTTACGTGAAGGACGCCGTGTTCCTCGACGACTTGACGATTGTCGACACATTGCAGAGCTTCAGGGGCAGCACGGGGACCACGTACGCGACGGTCCACGGAAAGTTGGTGAACAACGGCATCATCCGGAACCATCCGCAGGGAACCGCCCTCGTCTGCACCGTCTACGGCGAATTGATGAACCTTGGCACGTGCACCAACACCACGATCTCCGTAAAGACCGAAGGGCACGACGCATTCATCTCCGGCACGTTCACCAATCAGGTGCAGTTATATCAGACCGGCACGCCTAAATCCGGGACAATCTATGTAAACGGGAAACTCCTCAACCAGGGTTCGATGTATTTCATGACGGACTCCAGGCTCGTGGTCCAGCCGGGTACGGAAATGATAAACCGCGGTTCGCTTTCGGGCACGCCGACCATTCTCAACGAAGGCACGTTCACCGCTTCGTCGCTGCTGAAATCGGGCGACGCGCAGCTCAACGGCGGCTTGTGGACCGCGGTCCGGTTCTACGTACGGTCGAACGCCGACACGCTCACGGCAACATTCTACAAGAACATGTTCCATCCGAAAATGTCCTCCGCCATGAAGCAGTGGTGGCGGATCAAGAGCAGCGGTCCCGTCGGTTCCTACGGCATGACGCTCACCTACGACGATAATGTCCTGAACGGGAACAGGGAGGGAACGCTCGAGGTCTTCTGTTCGCAGGACGGCGGCGCGACGTGGAAAAAGATCTCCACCCCGCTCAACCTGGTCCGCGATACCGTCAAGAATACGCTCAGCATCGGCACCGCAACGTACCCCGTCACGGAGCAGTTCGGCGATTACGTCATCGCGTCGGGCGGCGCGATCGCCGTTCCGAGCATCTCCATCGCCATCGGCGGACGCAGCGAGGTGCGCGTCGGCCCGCCGAACAGGTATACCGTGTCGTACTGGAACAACAACGAATTTCCGGCCGAAAAATTCTTCCTTCAGCTCTCGACGAACCGCGGCGTGCACATCAAGTCCGTGATCACCATGAACACCGAGACAAAAAAGCTCGAGGAGATTCCTATCGACTCGCTCGCCTATGGCGGAGTGCGCGACAACGCGTACCTGCTCGTGCAGTGCCTCGGGCCGAAGGAAGTGCGGAGCTTCGACGTCGTCGTCACCGCCGAACCCGATCCGACCACCCTCGTCCGCAAGGGAACGATCGAACCCATCACGCTCACGGCTGTGGCGCTCTGGATCGGCGGTGCAGTGCTCGAGGAATATATTTCTAATACAATGGTCGAGGGCTGTTACGAAATGTGGCGGCCCGTTCGCGCCGACCAGACGCTCATGGATGCGTCGACGCAGGCCGTCAAGAACAGCATGACGAAGGCGGTAACGCTCGAGAACGGCATGAAAGGCGTCGCAAAAAAAAGTGCGGAACACCTTCTCACCGAGACGGGCAAGAAGATTTTCTGGCCGGTGAACCTGGCGAGCGATTTGTATTCCTGCATGGAGAACGCCGTGAAAGGCATGAAGGATTACGTGAACGGCAACTTCGACAAAAAAACGAAGGAGCTCGTGAAGGTCACATCGTGGGATCCGAACGCCAAGGAAGGGCCCGCCGGGTTCGGCGCGAACGGCTACCTCGCCGCGGCTGCGCCCATGGTCTATACCATCTATTTCGAGAACAAGAAGGAAGCGACCGCCCCCGCGTGGAGGATCATCGTCGTCGACACACTCGATACGCGCGTATTCGACGCCGCGTCCGTGCAATTCGGAAAGATGAGCCACGCGATGGGTGTGCCGGCGCGGACGAACAACATCCTCACCTGGACGTTCGAGAACATCGAACTGCCGCCGAATGCCGTGCCGCCGCAGGGCGAAGGATGGGTGCAGTTCACCGTGAAGCCGAAGGACAACCTCCCCACCGGCACGGAAATGAAAAACTCCGCCGTTATCACGTTCGACCTGAACAAGCCGATCGCCACAAACGCGTCCGTCAACACACT
>JAVBYH010000109.1 GCA_030824175.1 Bacteroidota bacterium
AACGATCAGGAAGGCCACAGACGCCTGCACGATCGAGAGCGAACCGCCGTAGTACGCCGCCAGGCCGTTGTTCAGCACGGACCCGTAGATGATCACAAGATGCACGATGTAAATGAAGAGCGATTCGCTTCCCATCACCGCGGGCAGCTTCGGAGGCACATGTATCATCTCCTCCGCAAAATAGAGGCTGCTCGCCGCAATGAGGAGGAACCCGAAACGCGCCATGATCACCGCCGGATTCACCTTCCAGAAGTCGTGCGACGGATAGAGGGTCACGGGAATGTTCGCGATCAGCACCGCAACGGCGATCGCCGCCATACCGGCCACGACGCCGCGTTCCATGAAGCGCTTCACCCTCTGCTTCTCCTTCGCCTTCAGAAACAGGTAGGCGTAACAGATCCCTCCCAGCACGAACGCCGAATACGGCACGAGCGGGAACCACGAGTGATTGTCCGCGTTGAAATACGACGCGACGGCCAGGGGCATGACGTTCGCCAGTGGCAGCGACCAGATCACCGGCCCGGCCGCGACGATCGCTGCTGTCAGCGCAGCCGCCGTGACGGCGAGGCGCCTCGGCGTGCGAACCGCCATCACGCCGAGCTGCACCGTGAGAAGCGTCACCGCGATGCAGTGGAGCGCGTCTACCTGCAGCATGGCGGCGACTTCCCGGGGCGTGCTATTGTGAAGGATCTTCGGGAGTGAAAAGAACGGCAGGTGCAGCGCATACCCGATAATGATGAGGCCGATGAACCGGCCGATCCGCTTGAGCACCGCGCGGTCGAAGTGAAGATGAATCTCCCACTTCCGGATCGTCGATACGCCGAACGCCACGCCCGATGCGAAGAGGAACATCGGCGCTACGAATCCGTGGAAGAAATCATGGATGAAGAAAAACGACGCCTGCTTCACACTGGGTGACAGCAGAGCGTCGAATGTGTGTCCCTGCAGCATCACGATGACTGCCGTGAAGCGGAGAAGGTCTATGAAGAGATGGCGTTGTTTGACGGTCGGCATACACCGCAGAAAAAGTTAAATGACTTTTAATTTTTTTCCGACATGCTCGAAGGCGTTCAGAGCGCGGTCGATCTCCTTCTTCGAGAGCGCCGCCGAGACCTGTGCGCGCAGCCGCGCCTCGCCTTTCGGCACCACCGGGAACCAGAGCCCCTTGATGTAGACGCCCGCCTTCAGCAGCGCCGCGCTCATATCCTGGGCCAGCGATGCGTCCCCGAGCATGATGGGCGTGATCGGATGCGTGCCCTCGAGGATCGTGAAACCGAGCCCCGCGATCTCCTTGCGGAAATACGCCGTGTTGTCGTGCAGCCGCTTGACGATTGTCTTGTCCTTCGTGAGCAGATCGAACGCCGCCGTGCAGGCGCAGACGATCGCCGGGGGAAGCGAGTTCGAAAACGTGTACGGGCGGGATTTCTGCCGGAGATATGCGACGAGTTCCTTCTTTCCGCTGATATATCCGCCGGCGGCCCCGCCTATTGCCTTGCCGAGCGTACCGGTGATGACGTCGACCTGCTTCAGAACGCCGAAGGCCTCGGGCGTGCCGCGCCCGGTCTTTCCGCACACACCGATGGCGTGCGAATCGTCGACGAACAGGATCGCGCCGTATTCGCGCGCGACGGCCACGATCTTGTCGAGCGGGGCCAGATCGCCTTCCATGCTGAATACGCCGTCCGTCGCGACGATCTTCAGCCTGTAGCCCTGGTCCTTGTCCTCTTCGAGGAGCCGGCGCAGATGATCCACGTCGGCGTGATTGTAGATCTTCTTGTCCGTGGTCTCCGCCTTGCAGAGACGCTGGCCGTCGATGATGCTCGCATGGTTGAGCCGGTCCGTGTAGATCACGTCCTTGTACGTTTCGCAGCCGAGTTTTTCATTCGTTAGCGAGGCGAAGAAGCCCTCGTTCGCTGCGAAGCACGACGAGAAGAGGATCGTGTCCTCGGTACCGACGAATTTCGAGATTTTCTTCTCAAGCTCGAGGTGGATCTCCTGGGTGCCGCAAATGAAGCGCACCGAGGCCGCCCCGTACCCGAACTGTTTAATGCCGTCGATCGCCGCCTTGCGTACCACAGGATGATTGGCCATGCCGAGATAATTGTTCGACGCCATCATCACGACGTCCTTCCCCTTCACCTTGACGGTGCCGGCCATTGCCGACTGGAGGGGGGTCTCATGCTTGAATGTGTTTGCGTCGCGCAGGCGCGCGAGTTCGCTCTGGACTAGGTCAAGGTAGTTCATGACTCTCCTTCGGTTGGTCGGGGTATGATTAGGAAGACCGCTTCATGCGGATCGCGAAGGATCCGTCCATCCCATGTTTGTGGGGGAATGTTTCGATGTATCCGTCGACGCTCACGAGCGCCGAGGGCGCCGTCCGCGGAGACCTGTCGATCTCGAACTCGGGATGCTGCGCGAGGAACCAGCGGACGACCGCGAAATTCTCCTCGGGTTCGATCGTGCACGTGCTGTAGACGAGGGCGCCGCCCGGCTTCACGAGCATGCCCGCGCGGTCGATAAGCTGACGCTGAATCTCGCCGAGCTTCCGAATGTCGCTCTGCTCGCGCTTGATCTTGACGTCAGGTTTCTTCGTGAGCACGCCGAGTCCGGAGCACGGTGCGTCGAGCAGCACCTTGTCCGCGGGCTCGTCCTCGTAGTCGACGCCGTCTGCCGCGACGCACGTCACGTTCGTGATGCCCAGCCTGCTGCAGCTTTCCTGCACGAGGTTCAGGCGCGTGCTGTACTTGTCCACCGCGATGATCTGGCCCTTGTTCTGCATTCGCTCGCCGATGAATGTCGTCTTCCCGCCCGGCGCCGCGCAGAGGTCGATCACGCGTTCGCCCGGCTTCACATCGAGCAGCGAGGCGGCGATGCCGGCGCTTTCATCCTGCACGGAGACGTACCCTTGTTTGAACAATTCGGTCTGCGACAGGTTCGCGAGCGTCGCCGTCTTGACGAACGAGTCGAGATAGCGCGAGCGGTCCACGGCGATATTCTGCTGCGCAAGCAACTCGAGGAAATTCTCTATCGTCGTCCGCGACGTGTTGATGCGGAGCGTCAGCGACGGCTTCGTGTTGTTGGCGGCAAGGAGCTTCTCCGTGTCGGCATAGCCGTACCGGTTCACCCAGTTGCGCACCATCCACAGGGGATGGGAATACATCACGGAGAGGTACTGCGCGGCCCCGTTGTTGATGTCGGGATAGTGGATGCCGTCGATGTTGCGGAGGATCGTACGCAGCACGGCGTTCACGAGGTTTCCCGCCTTATCGCCGCGTATGCGCTTGATGAAGTCGACCGCCTCGTTCACGGCGGCATGGTGCGGGATCTTGTCGAGGAACATGATCTGGTAAAGCGCCGTCCGCAGCCCGTTGCGCACCGTCACTTCGGCCTTCGAAAAATTCCCGTGGAAAAATCCGTTGAGCACCCAGTCCAGCTTCATCTGCCACCGAAGCACGCCCGTGACGATCTCCGTCAGAAGCGATTTGTCGAGATCGTTCAGTTCCGACGAACGCAATTCAGCGTCGAGCAGCTTGTCCAGATACGCGTCCGTCCGTTCCACGCGGTTCAGGATCTTCACCGCGATGCCGCGCACTCCGGAGAACAACGATTTCTTGTCGTCAAATCCGTCCATACACCTATGCTTTCACTTCCTGTAAGTTCCATTGCAGACGGTCGTCTCCGCGGACGCCGGACGAAAAAAAAACGGAATGCATCACCGATACATTCCGTTATCAATTCGCGCATCATACACGTATGCCGCTTAAACTGTGGCTTCTGCCGCGACGGTCTCTTCAGCCGCGACAGTTTTTTTCCCGTATTTCTTGTTGTAGCGTTCAACGCGTCCTGCCGAGTCGATGAGCTTCTGCTTGCCCGTATAGAACGGATGGCAGGCGGCGCAGATTTCGACGTGTATATTGCCGACGGTTGAGCGTGATTCAAACGTGCTGCCGCAGACACAGGCGATGACGGCATGTTTGTAATTCGGGTGGATATCGTTTTTCATAGCTACTCTCCAGTGGTCAAATAAATTCATA
>JAVBYH010000187.1 GCA_030824175.1 Bacteroidota bacterium
AGTCGGCAGCCGGCTCCGTCCGCACACGTTCACGGTACCAAAGGTGCTCCTGAACGTGGCGGGAAAGCCGATCATCGGCCATATCATGGACAAGGTCATCGCCGAAGGATTCGATGCGGCGACGATCATCATCGGATATCTCGGCGACGACATCAAGGAATACATCAACGCGAATTATTCGATCGCGGTCGATTACATCGAGCAGGAGGAGCGCCTCGGCCTCGGCCACGCGATCTATCTCTCGCGTCACACAATTTCGAAGGACCCCATCCTCATCATCCTGGGCGACACGATCTTCGATGTAAATCTGAAGGAAATGATCAACACGCCCCACTCGCGCCTCGGCGTGAAAGAAGTGGAGGATCCCCGCCGCTTCGGCGTGGCGGAGCTCGAGAACGGCTTCATCCGGAATCTCGTCGAAAAGCCGGAACACCCGACGAGCAATCTCGCGCTCGTGGGATTGTACTATATACAGCATCCCGACGTCCTCCTGGATTGTCTCAAGGAGATGATCAAGAAGGACCTCAGGACGAAGAACGAATATCAGCTCACAGACGGCCTGCAGATGATGATCGGCCGCGGCGAAAAGATCGAGGCCTTTCCGATTGAAGGCTGGTACGACTGCGGGAAATCGGAGACGCTGCTGTCGACGAACCGGCACCTCCTCGATGGCGACGGAACAAACCGCGTACCGGACGGTGTTGTCGTGATACCGCCCGTGTTCATCTCCGAAAAGGCGACGGTCACGAACTCGATCATCGGCCCGTACACAACGATCGCGGACGATGCACGGGTCGACATGTCCATCATCCAGAATTCGATCATCAACGAGGGGGCGAACGTGTTCGCCTCGCGCCTTACCGAATCGATCATCGGCTCGCGCGCCATTGTGAAGGGCGGCTTCAAGCGCATCAACATCGGCGACTCGTCCGAATTGGAATACGATTAAATACATACAACTGAACCATACTTAAATCAAAGGAGCAATTCTATCATGCGGTATCTCTTTACGTCAGAGTCTGTATCCGAGGGACATCCGGATAAGGTGTGCGATGCAATTTCCGATGCGGTATTGGATGCCTTGTTGGCAAAGGACAAACACTCGCGCGTTGCGTGCGAATCATTCGTGACCACCGGCCTCGCCATGGTCGGCGGCGAGATCACCACCAACGCCTATGTCGACGTCCAGAAGATCGTGCGCGACACGATCCGCGAGATCGGCTACACGAAAGCGGATTATAAGTTCGATGCGGAATCCTGCGCCGTCATCTCGAGCATCCACTCGCAGTCGCCCGACATCGCCATGGGCGTGGACACCGGCGGCGCCGGCGACCAGGGCATGATGTTCGGCTACGCGATCAATGAAACCCCTGAACTGATGCCGATGACGATCATGTACGCGCATCAGCTCGTGCGCAAGCTCGCCGAGATCCGCAAGAAGGACATCAAGCTCATGCCGTACCTCCGTCCCGACGCGAAGAGCCAGGTCACAATCGAATACGACGGACGCAAGCCCATCCGCGTCGACACTGTCGTCGTCTCGACGCAGCACGATCCCGGCGTCTCGCAGAAGAAGATCAAGGAAGACGTCATCAACAACGTGATCAAAAAGGTCATCCCCGCGCACCTGCTCGACAAGAAGACGAAGTATCATGTGAACCCGACCGGCCGGTTCGAAGTCGGCGGCCCCCACGGCGACAGCGGCCTCACGGGCCGCAAGATCATCGTCGACACGTACGGCGGACGCGCGCCCCACGGCGGCGGAGCCTTCTCGGGAAAAGATCCGTCCAAGGTCGACCGCTCGGCGGCATATGCATCGCGCCACCTCGCCAAGAACATCGTTGCGGCGGGCATCGCCGAGGAGTGCCTCATCCAGGTCGCCTACGCCATCGGCGTCGCCGAGCCGGTTTCGATCTACGTGAACACGTACGGCACGGGCACGATGCCCGACGGCGAAATCTCGGCAATCCTGTCGAAGGCCGTCGATATGACGCCCCGCGGCATCATCAAGCGCCTCGACCTGCTCCGTCCGATCTACTCGAAGACCTCCTCGTACGGCCACTTCGGCCGCACGGAAAAAGAATTTACGTGGGAACGTCTCGACCTCGTTCCGATGTTGAAGAAGGCGATGAAGTAACGGATCGATCCGGAATTGACTGTACTACGATTATCTACCTAAGGAGAACGAATGGGAACAGCAGTAACTGAAGTCCTGCCGTACAAAGTGAAAGACATTTCGCTTGCCGCGTGGGGACGCAAAGAAATTACGCTCGCTGAGGCCGAAATGCCCGGACTGATGGCGCTTCGCGACGAATACAAGGGCAAGAAGCCGTTCGCTGGTGCGCGAATCGCCGGTTGCCTCCACATGACGATCCAGACGGCCGTCCTCATCGAAACGCTCGTTGAACTGGGCGCCGAGGTGCAGTGGTCGTCGTGCAACATCTTCTCGACGCAGGACCATGCCGCGGCGGCCATCGCTGCCGCCGGCGTCCCCGTGTTCGCGTGGAAGGAAATGACGGCCGAAGAATTCGACTGGTGCATCGAACAGACGCTCTTTTTCGGCAAGGACCGCAAGCCACTCAACATGATTCTCGACGACGGCGGCGACCTCACCAACATGGTGTTCGATAAGTATCCCGAGATGGCTGCGGGCATCCGCGGCTTATCCGAGGAGACCACCACCGGCGTCCACCGCCTCTACGAACGCATGAAGAACGGCACGCTCCTGATCCCCGCGATCAACGTGAACGACTCCGTGACGAAGTCAAAGTTCGACAACAAGTACGGCTGCCGCGAATCGCTTGTCGACGCCATCCGCCGCGCCACCGATCTCATGCTCGCCGGCAAGATCGCCGTCGTCGCGGGCTTCGGCGACGTGGGCAAGGGCTCGGCCGAATCGCTCCGCAACGCCAACATGCGCGTCATTGTGACGGAGATCGACCCGATCTGCGCACTGCAGGCCGCCATGGAAGGCTACGAAGTGAAGCCGATGGATGTCGCAGCCGCCGAGGCGGACGTGATCGTCACTGCCACCGGCAACATGAACATCATCACCGAGCGCCATTTCCGCGCGATGAAGGACAAGGCCATCGTCTGCAACATCGGCCACTTCGACATCGAGATCGATATGGCCTGGCTCAACGGCGCCTACGGCCACACGAAGGACACGATCAAACCGCAGGTCGACAAGTACACGATCGACGGCAAAGAGGTCATCATCCTTGCCGAAGGCCGCCTCGTCAACCTCGGCTGCGCAACGGGGCATCCGTCGTTCGTCATGTCCAACTCGTTCACAAACCAGGTGCTCGCACAGCTCGAGCTGTGGCTGCACACGGACAAGTACGAGAAGAAGGTCTACACGCTGCCGAAACATCTCGACGAGATGGTCGCGCGCCTGCACCTGAAGAAAATCGGCGCCGTGCTCGATGTGTTGAGCAAGGACCAGGCCGACTACATCGGCGTGGCGGTCGACGGTCCGTACAAACTGGATTCGTACCGGTACTAAGCGCCTCGCGTGCACATGCATGCTCTCTGCAGAAAGGACCGCTGCCGGTAATGGCAGCGGTTTTTTTTTCCGTGCGTGCCCGTGGAACTTCCCTCCGGCGGGGGGCGTTAGATCAATCGAACAGCATCCTCTCATCAATGGAGCTCAACCCAATGAAGGCATCGTATTCACACATCATCCTGCTGGCCGCCGGCCTCGCGCTCCTCGCACAGACCGCCGTCGCACGAACGGAGCGTCCCATGAATCCGACCGGAGTCTACACGTATACACTGAAGACCATCGATGGAAACGAAAAGAAGCTGTCGGACTACAAGGGAAAGGTGACGCTTATCGTCAATGTCGCCTCCTTCTGCGGGTACACGAAGCAGTACGCCGGGCTCGAAGCCCTCTACAGGAAATACAAGGACAAGGGATTCGTCATCCTCGGCATTCCCGCGAATAATTTCGGCGCGCAGGAACCGGGCACGGAGGAGGAGATCAAGGACTTCTGCAGCCGCAAGTACGACGTGAC
>JAVBYH010000082.1 GCA_030824175.1 Bacteroidota bacterium
GCGTTCCTCATCCTGCGCGCGCAGCACCTCGGGTATTCGACGCAGACAACCGTCCTGCTCTATGTGCTCTTCAATACCGTCTATTCGCTGCTCTCCTACCCGTTCGGCCGGCTCTCCGACCGCTTCGGCCCAACACGCGTGCTTGCCGCGTCGTTCTTCCTGTTCGCCGCGGTCTACGCCGGATTCGCCGCCGCGGAGACGGCGACAGTGTTATGGCTCCTCTTCCCGGCCTACGGCGTGTTCATGGCAATGAACGAGGGCGTCGGCAAGGCCTATATTGCAGGGCTCGTTCCCGCCGAAGCGCGGGGCACGGCCATCGGGTTCTTCTACACCGCAACCGGTCTCGTCACATTCTTCTCGAGCCTCATCGCCGGAATGCTCTGGAAGTACGCCGGCGTGCCATCGACCTTCTATGTCGGGGCGGGCCTTTCGGCCCTTGCCGGAATTATGTTTTGGATATTGAAAAAATAAATATTATCATTCATTATACAACCTTTTCCCCGGGTTCGCTGTTTGTCTATTCGGGAGCGTGACACGCGCTCCCCGTTGGTGTGCATTGCCGATCGCCGGTAAATACAGTTTCGAAAGGCCCCCATGAAAACCCCACTTACAGTGTTGATCGTCGACGACGAAATTGCATTCTCGACTGTCCTGGCAATGGACCTGACATCCAGCGAACGGTTCACGGTGCTCACCGCTGAATCCGGCGAAGAAGGCATGAAGCTCCTCCGCACGACCCCTGTCGACATCATCCTCCTCGACTTTTATCTCGGCACGATGACGGGCATCCAGGTGCTGCAATGGATGACAGACAACGGGATCGACACGCCGGTGATCATGCTCACCGCTGCGGGCACGGAGGACATCGCCGTGAAGGCGATGAAATACGGGGCATACGATTATGCGCGCAAGGAACGTCTCGAGCTCCATCATCTTCCGATCCTCCTGGAGGGCGTGCACGAACGGTACCTCTTCCGGAAGGAAGTGCGCGAACGCGATGAGAAACGGATCGAAGAGGAGAAGCAGCGCATCGCCATACAGATGTTCCAGACCACGGTGCGCACCATCGCCCATCATGTGAACAATTCGCTGGCCATCATCATGCTCCGCTCCTCGATCACCGAACGCCACATCAACAAGACGCTCGACAAGGACACGGCCGAGCCGATCCTCCAACTCGTCGCGGACCTTCGCAAACAATCGTCGGTGATCGAAGCCGTAGTGCGCTCGCTCGTGGAACTGAGCGACGTCGTCTACACGAAATACGCCGGAGACCAGGCGATCATCGACATCCATTCGCAGGTCGAGAAGAAGCTCCACCAGATCCAATCGCGGCCGCAGCAGAATTGAACGCCCATGACCGGTACCGGCGGGGAAGAATATCGGGGACAGCGGGTTTCTTGACAACCGCTGTAAAAATGTGTACTTTTTATTGCTGTATTAGTTCTTTTCACGGCTTCACTTAGTGCGGGAGAGGTATGTCGGAGACACTGAGCGAACGGGAACGCACGATTTTGCGAAGCATTATCTACAGCTTCATACAAACCGCCACCCCGGTCGGCTCGCGATATATAGCCAGGCACCACGACATCGGGCTAAGTCCGGCAACGGTGAGAAATGTCATGTCCGATCTTGAATACCTCGGATACATCGGACATCCCCATACGTCGTCGGGACGCGTGCCGACGGACAAGGGGTACAGGTTCTACGTCGATTCGCTCATGGAATTCGAGCAGTTGTCCCTGCAGGACCAGTCGACGATACAATCGCAGCTCCAGTCGGGCATCGACACGGAGAACCTGTTCCGGATGACTTCGAAGCTCATCGGGGCGATCTCGCACCAGCTGGGCGTCGTCTCGGCTCCCCGGTTGAACACGGGCATCCTGGACAAGCTCGAGCTCGTGCCGCTCACAGGCACACGGATCCTCGTGGTGATCTCCATCCGCTCCGGGCTCGTGAAGACGATCACGATGGAGGTGAGCACCGAGATCCCGCGTGCAAAACTCGAGGACACGGCCAGACTGTTGAACGAGCGGCTGTCGGGGCTCGCCCTCATGGAGATCAGAACGACGATCTTCGACCGCGTGCAGGACATGCGCGATGAAGACACCGGGCTCATCCGGCTCTTCATCGATTCGGTGGACACGCTCTTCGACGAGCAGCGCAACATCGAAAAGCTTCATATCGGAGGCACCGCCGGCATCCTCTCGCAGCCGGAGTTCGAACACGCCGACCAGTACAGGAGCGTCATCGAACTGCTCGAGAACGAGGACATGATCGTGCACGTACTCGAAAAGACCGAGAGCAGAGACGGCATCATCGCCGTCTCGATCGGCGACGAGAACGACGCGAAAGAACTGAAGGAGTACAGCCTCGTCACCTCGACATACACCGTCGGCAACAGCACGGGGAGCGTGGGCATCATCGGCACGAAACGCATGAACTATTCGAAGATGATCCCCCTCGTCGACTACGTCGCCAAAACGATCTCAGGCATGTTCTCACCGCCGTAACGCAGGCACACACACCGTGGAACATGCGACACCTTGTGAGGATCTTATCGGATCCTCACTGTTTTTATTTAGAGGAAGAAAGTACATGGAACAGACACAGGAACCAACACAGTACACGAATGAGGAGACCGCACACGCGGATCTGCCCAAAGTACTCGGCGAAAGCGAAGCGCTCGCGGCGAAGCTCGCCGACGCGGAACAACAGGTCGCGCAGATGAAAGACCAGCTCCTCCGCAAGGCCGCGGAATTCGACAACTACAAGCGCCGCACGGAAAACGACGTGCTCGCCTTCACCAAGTACGCAAGCGAGAACGTCATCGTCCAGCTCCTGCCCGTGCTCGACGACCTTCACCGCTCGCTGAAGACGGCCAAGGCTGCAAACGGAGACGATCCGTTCTACAAAGGCATCGAGATGGTCGCGGCGAAATTCATGAAGGCGCTGCAGGCGCAGGGACTCAAGCCGCTCGATGTGATCGGCAAGGAATTCAGCGTCGATTTCCACGACGCACTGCTGCAGATACCCCGGAGCGACGTGGCGCCGCATACGATCGTGGAAGAGGTTGAAAAAGGATACCAGCTCCACGAGAAGGTGATCCGCCATGCGAAGGTCATCGTCGCATCGGAAATGCCGAATGAAACCGATCAGCCGACCGCATCGGAAGTCGATTAACCAGAGACGAAGTACACATCCCTATGGCAACGAAACGAGATTTTTACGAGATTTTAGGTGTGAGCCGCAATGCCACGCCCGAGGAGATCAAGAAGGCGTACCGCAAGCTCGCGCTCCAGTATCATCCGGACAGGAATCCCGACAACAAGGAAGCCGAAGAAAAGTTCAAGGAGGGCGCAGAGGCCTATGAGGCGCTCTCGGATCCGGCGAAGCGCCAGCGCTACGATCAGTACGGGCACGAGGGCATGCGCGGTACGGATTTCAGGAGCTACCAGAATGTGAACGACATCTTCTCGAGCTTCGGCGACATCTTCGGGGGGAATTCGATCTTCGAGGAAATGTTCGGCGGCACGCACCACCAGCAGCAGCGCCGGCGCGACACCGGCCAGCCCGGCTCGGATCTGCGGCTCCGGCTGAAACTGACGCTCGAAGAGATCGCCACCGGCACGGAAAAGAAGATCAAAGTGAAGAAATGGAAGACGTGCTCGACGTGCTCCGGTTCCGGCGCGAAGCCAGGTTCGTCCAAATCCTCCTGCCCGCACTGCAACGGCACCGGCGAATTGCGCCAGGTGTCGCGTTCGATGTTCGGACAGTTCGTGAACATTTCAACATGCGCCCATTGCGGCGGCACCGGGAACATCATCAAGGATCAGTGCACGACGTGCGAGGGCGAAGGCCGCGAGCACGGCGAGTCGACGATCAAGATCTCGGTGCCCGCGGGCGTCTCCGAGGGCAACTACCTGACGCTGCAGGGCCAGGGGAACGCCGGACGGCGGGGCGGCACGGCAGGCGACATCATCGTTGAATT
>JAVBYH010000013.1 GCA_030824175.1 Bacteroidota bacterium
TGTCGTTTGCCATGATCGGTGGTGATTGGGTCCGTGATTCGACAGATCTGCCGGTGTATGAATGATTGTATGTGAATAATGTACAAAAAAGATGTTATTCAAGTGTTATCGGCGTGTTAAGAAAATGTTAAGCCCGGGAAGAACCGCCACATGATGCCTGCGGCGACCTGCCGGGGCCAAAAAAATCCCGGCGGGCTGCCGGGATTTTTTTAGCACACAGGCTTCTCAACGATCACCGCACCGGGAAATAGCCGACAGTGGTAACGATGGACTGGCCGTCGGGCGAGAGAATCCAGTCTATGAAGTCCTTCATTTCCCCCGTGGGGCGGCTTTTCGTGTACATATAGAGGAAGCGCGAGATGGGGTAATTGCCGCTCTTCACGTTCTCCGCAGTCGGTTCGTAGGCCGTCGAGTTTGCGTCCTTCTTGACCTTCGCCATGACGATGCCCTTTGCGTATGCGGCTCCGCCATATCCGATGCCGTGCTTATCCTTGGCGATGGCGTTTACGACGGCAGCCGTGCCCGGCATGTTCTGCGCGCTCGGGGCGAAGTCATCGCCGCCCAGCACGTTGTCCTTGAAGTAGACGTATGTGCCCGAATTGTTCTCGCGGCTGTAGAGGATGATTTTCGCATCCGGTCCGCCGACCTGTTTCCAGTTCGTGATCTTTCCGGTGTAGATCTGCTTCAACTGGTCGACCGAGAATTCCTTCACGGGATTCGACTCGTTGACATAGATCGAGAGACCGTCCTTCGCCGTCTTGATCTCGACGCCGAGCGAGTTGAACCGGACCTTCAGCTTTTCCTTCTCCGATTTTTTCATCGGCCGCGAGGCGTTGCAGATGTCCGTCGTGCCGTTGATGAGTGCCGAGATGCCCGTGCCCGAACCGCCGCCGGTGACCTGGATGGAGGTGCCCGGGTGCTTCGACATATAGATCTCGGCCCACCGCTGGGCGAGGATGACCATGGTGTCCGATCCCTTGACGGTGATCGATTCGGCCGAGACGGCGGTGCCCAGAAGGAGCAGCGCCGCGAGCGTGAGGATGAGTGTCTTTTTCATATGAGTCCCTTTGAGAAAGTTGAAAGAATTTGCGTATTGCGGTGTTAGAACTTGTACTGCATGCGGACCGTGAGGACGTTGTCCTTCAGGTCGTTTTTATACATGGCCAGCGTTCCGGCGGCGGCGGTGTTCACTTTTTCGTTGGTGACCATGTCATAATACACAGTAAATTTCACATTTGCATCCCAGTGGTAGATCCATCCCAGGCCGAGTGTCGTAAACTTAACATCGGCCTGCGTGAAGTTCGTTCCCGGTGCTCCGATGCCCGTCGTCTGTACGTCGGTGTTCGGATCGAAGACGTCGTATTTCGCGACGAATTGGTGGCTGACGCCGATATTTTGAACATAGTTCAGATAATAGCCCGAAAAATTTCTCGAATACAAGGGGGCGCCGGCGGCGGGCGTGGTGCCCCACGCGTTGTTGTAGAACCCGATGGCGGTGGAGGTGCTGGGCTGTTCGCCCGTTATGTATTCGCCGCGCAGCGAGAAGCCGCCGATGACCGGAAGATCGTAATAGACCTGGACGTCCCCGCCGATATACGTGCGGTCGTAGTATTTGCCGAAAGCCGTCGTGTCCTTGACGAACGATGTGGTCCCGACGGTGTAGGAGGTGTTCGAATTGCTCCGCACTTTTCCCGAATAGAGCGAAGCGCCGCCGTCGATCGCGAGGTTCGCCTCGTCGAAGGGCAGCGAGAGTCCGAGGCGTCCGATGAAGTCCTTGTTGTTGTCATTTTCATTGGCCGTGCCAAGCACGCCGTTGAAGAAGCCGCCCTTGAAGTTGAACATGCTCAGGGGGCCTTTTTCGGGGGCCGCCTCGATCTTCACTCCGAGTTCGCGTTCGCCGGGGAAGAGCACCTGATACATTCGCGAGCGTTCGGGTGTCTCGCGGCTCGAGGATGAATAGGAGATCTCGAAACCGAACGGGCGGTCGAAGACGCCCGAGGTGAGCGAGAATGTCTTCATCCACGGCTCTTTGATCGAGATGTATGCGTCCTTGATGCCCACGCCGCCCTGTGTCACGTCGATCTGCAGCACGTACTGCGTGAGGTCGTTGTCGTAGTTGAATTTCACGCGTCCGCGCCGGACGGAGAAACGAGAGTGCACGCCGCTTGCAAAATTGCCGCCTGCGAACGAAGCCTGACCGTCGCTGTCTGCGACCTGGTACTGCGACTGAATGTACCCTGAAATCTTGATCTTCTTGAGGGCGTCGAGCGTCGATTTCATTTCGAGCATTGTCTCGTTGATGCCTTCCACGGCGCCCTTTACTTCGGCGACTTCTTCCTTCGTTGCGGGTTGATTCGCTTCCTGTGCCCGCAATGACGATGCGAGAAGGAGTATGCAGACGAGTGATGCAAGGTATTTCATATGTGCTCCATTGTGATTGAATTGATCGGTATGACGAAGTCGGTAGAAGTATTCGACGGTAATATACAACGGGTCCGTTACCCCGGCGTTAAGCCTGTGTTAAGGAATCATTAAGGATGATAACGTTGATGTCGTCGATGATCTTGTACCCGACCCCCTTAAGCACCATGATCGTCTGCTTCCCGTCGAAATGTCCCACCTTCTTCCTAATGTTGCTGATGTGCACGTCGATCGTGCGCAGGTACGAGATCGGTTCCGCCTTCCAAACGGCCGCGCCGATCTGTTCGCGCGTCAGGATCCGGCCGCGTGCAGCGGCGATGAGCGTCAGGATGCGGAATTCCGTCTTCGTAAGATGGATGGTGGCATTGTTGCGATAGACGAGGTACCGGTCCGGGTCGATGATGAGACTTGCATTCGTAGGTTGTTCCATTGGGCCGCCTTGATGTGCGTACACTCGATCTTTGAGTGCAAAGATACGAACGAGGGATAAAGGAATGATGAACGGAGCGTTAAGAAACTGTTAACTTTGCCGGCACGCACTCCCGTTACCGGATGTGCGCGCCGGCTCGGCGATATTATGCGGCAGCGGTCAGATGCGTGGAACCCGCGGCGACCGCATAGAGCGACAGCATACGGTCGATGATCGAATCCCAGCTCTGTTCCTGCGCAAAATATGATGCATTTTCGATCAGCTTCGCCCGGCGTTTCGGATGATACATCACATGTTCGATCGCTCGGACAAACCCGTCGACGTCACCCGGTTCGGGCGAGAAGCCGTTGATGCCGTTGATGATGAGATCCTTCGCTCCGCCGGCGGCTGCGCAGATGGGCACGGTGCCGCACGCCATGGCCTCGAGCGTGACGTTGCCGAATGTTTCGGTACGTGACGGAAAAATGAACGCGTCGGTCGACGCATACGCCTCGGCGAGTTTTTGCGAGGAGAGATGCCCGAGGAACGTGGCATCCGGCATTCGTTTCTGGAGCTCTCCGCGCGCGGGACCGTCGCCTGCGAGCACGAAGTGCACGCGATCGTACTTCCGCCTCAATGCCGCACTGATCTCCGGCAGCAGGTGGACGTCCTTCTCCCACACCAGTCGCCCGGCGTAGAGCAGCGTGAACGCGGTGCCTGCGCCGACGTCCGCCTTCCATGCCGCCGAGAAGTGCGACGGGTTGAACTGTTCGGTGTCGACGCCATGCGGAAGGTGGACAAGATTCTGGAGCCTGCCCTTTTCAAGCTCGTCCATGATCGGCAGCGAGGGCACGTAGACCTGCGCGCATCCGTCGTAGAGTTTGTGGTAGAGGCTCCAGCATGCGTCGGTGAGCGCGGTGAGCCTGTAGTATTTCGCATAGCTCAGGAAGTGTGTGTGGTACGTCGAAACGACGGGGATGTCATGCTTCCGTCCGTATTTGAGCGCCGCGAAAGCGAGGGGGCATGGACTGTTGAAGTGGATGATGTCCGGCTTGAAGTCATTCAGGACGGAGTCGAAATTTTTCACCGTCGGCAGCGCGACACGGTAATCCTTGTAGAGCGGGAAGCGGAAGGAC
>JAVBYH010000055.1 GCA_030824175.1 Bacteroidota bacterium
AATTCGGCAAGATCATACAAATGGGTAACCAGCAACGCTCATCCCTCGAATCGCGCGAGATCATCGCGAAGATCCACGACGGCACCATCGGCACGCCGTATCTCGCCACGGCCTTCTATTCGAACGACAGGGGAAGCGTCCCCAATCCGCAGAAGGCTCCCGTTCCGCAGGGGTTGAATTGGGATCTCTGGCAGGGACCGGCACCGAGAAAACCGTACGAGCACGACACGTGGAACTACAATTGGCACTGGTACGGCTGGGACTATGGAACGGCGGAGACGGGTAACAACGCGATACACGAACTTGACATCGCCCGGTGGGCGCTGAAGGTTGACTTCCCCGAGAAGGTCATGGTGGATGCCGAAAAATATCACTTCCCCGGCGACGGCTGGACCATGTACGACACGATGGACGCTACATTCAAGTTCCCCGGCGGCAAGACGATCAAATGGGACGGGAAGAGCCGCAACAATTACGACACGTACAAGGGCGGGCGCGGCACGATCATCTACGGCACCGAGGGGGCCGTGTGGGTGGACAGGGATGGCTACATCCTCTATAATCGCAGCGGAAAAGAGATCGGCAGGAAAAGGGAACCGGGCAATGAAGGCGGCACGCAGCTCGGCGGGGGCGGTGGCATGTCTACGATGCACGTGCGGAATTTTTTCCAGGCCATACGCGGCAAGGAAAAGCAGCGCTCGCCCATCGACGAAGGCGCGACAAGCACCCTCCTCGGCCATCTGGCGAACATCGCATCACGCACGGGCAAGGTGCTGCTCTGCGACCCGAAGAACGGCCATATCACGAACAACGCGAAGGCGATGAGCCTGTGGAAACGCGAGTACGAAAAAGGCTGGGAGCCTAAATTCTAACAATTAATTCTCCGGAGTGTCGTCCATGCGCGTTGTATGTATTGTTACATTTTTTGTTGTGATGTGTCTCCCGCTGCAGTCGCAGCATGAGAACGATCGTTCCGGCGTCGTCTGGAACATCGACAACCTCTCGACGATCGGCGGGCATGCGGTCTCCGTCTTCGGGAATCCTGTCGTTACGAATCTTCCCGAAGGCAGGGCAATCGTGTTCGACGGGGTGGACGACGGCGTGATCGTGCGCGGGTGCCCGCTCGACGGGAGCACCGAGTTCACGATCGAAATCGTCGTCAGGCCTGATGCGTCCTATCCGATGAACATCGAGCAGCGCTTCCTCCACATTCAGAATCCCGGGAATGAACTCAGGCGGATGCTGGTGGAACTGCGGTTGACCGGGACGCACCAATGGTATACCGACACGCACATCAGGGCCGATTCGATGAAGCTCACATGCCTTGCCGTGGAGTTTCCACACCCCGTCGACACATGGCATCACATCGCATTCGTCTACAAAAACGGCGCGGCGACACATTACGTGGATGGCGTGCGTGAAATGAGCGGGCGCATCGATTACATTCCGGTGGACGGCGCTTCCGTTTCTCTTGGCATGCGCATGGACAAACGGTCGTACTTCAAGGGGGCCATACGGACCGTGCGCGTGACCCGCCGTGCATTGGTCCCGTCGGAATTCATGTCGGACGCATACGGGGCGCTGCTGTTTCTACATCCCGTGAAGATCAAGGAACTGCATGCGGGCCGTCTCGCGTCGCCGCCTGCATCCGGATCGCCGATCGCCAAGTTTATGCGTGAGGCGGATGAAGCGCTCGGCATGAAGCCGCTCTCCGTGATGGACAAGTCGCAGATGCCTCCGAGCGGGAACAAGCACGACTTTCTGAGCATGGGGCCGTACTGGTGGCCCGATTCGAGCAAGGCCGACGGCCTTCCGTACGTGCGCTTCGACGGCCGGCGGAACCCGGAATATCATACGATTACCGATCAGGAATACTTCAACAGCACGATTGATGCCGCCGAAAAACTCTCCGTGGCCTATGCCGTGTCGGACGACCGGCGCTATGCCGCCAAAGCTGCGGAAATCCTCCGTGTGTGGTTCCTGGATGAGGCGACGAAGATGAATCCGAACCTCAACCATGCACAGTACATTCCCGGCATCAACACGGGCAGGGGGATAGGCATCATCGAAACCCGGGAGATTTTTAAACTTCTCGACGCGTTGTGCCTGCTTCAACCCTCCGCGGAATGGACGGACGACGACGCGAAAAAAATGAGGATGTGGATCGAAGACTACTATCGGTGGCTCACGACGCATCCGTACGGGATCGACGAATCGAACGAGAAGAACAATCACGGCACGTGGTACGACGTGCAGGTCACGTCGCTCGCGCTGTACCTCGGGAAGATGGATGACGCGCTGAAGTATCTCGAGCAGGCGAAAGAGAAGCGGATCGGCGCGCAGATCGAGCCCGACGGCAGGCAGCCGCTTGAACTGGCGAGGACGAAGTCGTGGGACTACAGCCTGATGAACCTTTCGGCATTTTTCCACCTCGCACAACTTGGCGAACGAGCAGGCGTCGACCTCTGGAACTACGAAAGCCCGAAGGGAGGTTCGCTGCGCAAGGCGCTCGGGTATCTGCTGCGGTATGCGGTAGACCCAGCGACATGGGAATATCAGAACCTGCATCCGATAGAGCCTCACACGCTGGTCCCCCTGATCCTGAAGGGACAGAAGCGATTCGGAAAAGAACAATATTCCGCCTGGCTCGCAACAATTTCGGCGTCGAAGAAGGATCAGGGGACCGAGGGACTCTACAAATGAACGACACGCATCGCACCCCTCATCGCCGTCTTCCGGCGTTCATAACACGGTTCTCTGCGTACCTGGCGGACATAAAAATTCCTTCGCGTGCCGTCTTCATCGTGATCGGCGTGCTGTCCACCGTCTGGTTCCTCGTACGCGTGCTCCCCAAGCCGAGCCGCGCCTCGTACCCATGCATGCGCGCCGCGTATCCGTTCATGTCGGGATTGTTCGTGTATGTGCTGGGGCTGGCCGCGACGCTGTTGGCCTTCGCGCGTTCGAGGAACGGATTCATGAACGCAAAATATTTCGCGGCGACGACATTCCTTTCCATTGCGCTCGCATCCGCGATCTTCACGCTGACGAACGACGCGGAGCCGGTCTACGCCGACTCGACAGCGGTTCTGGCGCCGAACACTTCCGTCGGCATCGCGCGGGGGATTTATCCCGGCAGAGTCGTCTGGATTCATGATCCGAAGTCGACGAACGAAAATTGTACGAACGTGTTCGGCGACGGATGGTTCATGGACAAGAACACGGACGGCGCGGTGGTGGCGGTGATGGTCGCCGATGCGGTGACACAGGTTGCCGGCGGCGCAACGGTCAGGGAGGCGTGGGACGCGCTCTTCAGGGATTTCAACGGAAGACATGGACGGCGCGGCGCGGGGTATGCCGACGGCGAAAAGATCTTCATTCGCACGAACCAGGTGAGCGCCAGCACGGGCACGTATAACGCGCAGACATTCGAGATCCTCAACCAGAAACGGTACGGCATGGCCGAAACATCCCCGCACGTCGTTCTTGCGCTGCTGCGGCAATTGGTGAACGAGTGCGGCGTGAAGCAGCAGAATATATCGCTCGGCGATCCGATGAAGCACATGTACAAGCACGTCTACGATCTTCTCCACAACGAATTCCCGGATGTCGTCTATCTCGATGCGGATGCGAAGTTGGGACGGACCAAACCCGTTTCCACCGCCCTCCCAGCCATATATTATTCAGACCGCGGAAGGATCATGAAAACCGGAGGCACCACGGGAAATCCGACGAACAGCGATTATCTCCCGACAGCGATCACCGAGGCGGCATACATCATCGCCGTTCCCGCCATGAAGGCCCACGCCCGCGCCGGCGTCACGCTCTGCGGGAAGCTGCATTTCGGATCGAATCTGCGCGGAAGCGCTACGCATCTCCACGGCGGCCTCGTGTCGCCGGATAAGGTATCGACGCGGACCGGCTACGGCGTGTACAGAGTGCAGGTGGATCTCATGGGC
>JAVBYH010000404.1 GCA_030824175.1 Bacteroidota bacterium
TCCTTCGAACCGTCCTGCACCTCCGCGACGTCGGCGAGGCGGATGTCGCCGCCCTGCTTCGAGCGGCCGACGCTCAGCGACTGCAGCTGGGCGATGGACGAAATCTTGCCCGCGACGCGCACAATGAACTGATAATCGTCGTCCTTCACCTTGCCCGTCGGAAAATCGAGGTTCGCGTTCTTGATCGCCTGCGTTACCTGCAGCACGGAGAGGCCGTACGAGCGCAGCTTCTGTCCGTCGAGGTTGATCTTGATCTCGCGCTCCTCGCCGCCCGTGAGCGCGATCTGCGCAACGCCGGCGAGTTTCGAGAGGCGCGGCTGCACCCTGTCCTTGAGGAACTGATAAAATTCGCGCGAGGGCAGGCCGCTCGTCACGCCGATGCGGAGCACCGGCGTCTCGTCCAGCGCGATCTTCGACAGCGTCGGCGGCTTCGCCGTCGACGGCAGCGTCGCGGCGATCTCGCTCACCTTGCGCTGCGCGTCCTGCAGCACGACGTCGATCTTCGCCGACTGCGAAAATTCGACAAGCACGAACGAGACGCCTTCGAACGACGTGGCGCGGATCGCATCGATCTTATCGATGCCCGAGACGGCGTCTTCGATCTTCTTCGAGATGGACGATTCCACCTCGTACGGTGAAGCGCCCGGATAGATGGTCTGTATTGTGACGATCGGCGGCGTGATCTTCGGCAGCAGTTCGTAGTTCAACAGGGAATAACTGAAGAGGCCGAGCACCGTGAGCACCGAAAAGATCACGACGATGAGCGTGGGCCGCTTGATGGCAAGTTCTGAAATAGTCATTGGTACAGCACTCCATTTGTCTGTGTGTCAGCCGTCCGGTCCGCGTTACTGCGCGATCACCGTGACGGCGGTATTGTCTTTCAGGTTGTTCTGTCCGTTCACGACAACGACTTCGCCCGCGCGGAGCCCGCCGCCGACTTCCACGCCGGTGCCGATCTGCGCGTTCACCACGATCTGCCGGAGCCGTGCAATGTCGTTCTCCACCACGTACACGTGCGCATCCTTCACGCTGCCGACGATCGCGTCGCGCGGTATGACGATCCCCTTCGCATTACCGGTGTGTCCGAACGCCACGCGCGCGAACATGCCCGACTTCAGGGGATGCTCCCTGCTGTTGGCGAGCGAGATCTCGACGGGATACGTATGCGCCTCGTCGCCCTTGGCGCTGATGCTCGCCACGCGGCCCGTGAACACGGCGCCGGGATAAATGTCCGTCGTCACGTTCACCGTGCCGCCGACAGTCAGCTTGAAGGCGTCGTTCTCCGCCACGTTGATTTTCACCTTCAACTTCGAGATGTCGACGACGTTCCCGATGACAGTGCCCGGGTTCACCATGGTGCCGACCTCGACGCTGCGCGAGGTGACGACGCCGGAGATCGGTGTCGTGATTTTCGTGTCGCGGTACTGCCGGCGCGTCACGATGTACTGCGCCTCGGCCGACTTGAACGCGAGGCGCGCTCCCTCGATCTGCGAATCGGTGATCGTGTGGTCCCTGTACAGGCTCTCGTAGCGCTCGAGGTCCTTCTTGGCCTTCTCGTAATTGCTCTCGGCTGCGGCGAAATTCGCCTTCTTCAATTCGTCGTCCACCTGCACGAGCACGGCGCCCGCCTGTTTCAAGTCGCCGACGTTCGACGAGATGGCCACCACGCGCCCTTGCGTTTCGGACACGACGGCGACATCGCTGTTGGCGACGATGATGCCCGTGAGCGTAACGGTCTCGGACAGTGTCTGCGTGCCCGCGGTGACGACGGTGACGGCGTACTTGGTCGCAATGTTGTTGACGACCGCGGCGGAACTCTGCGCCTTATTGTGGAGGAGCAGGGCGACGATCGCGATAAGGACGACGGCAGCGGCTGCTGTGATCTTGATGGTTTTCATTGTGATGTCCTTCTGAAAGAATGAGTGATGCTTTTTTTCGATTCATACGCCGCCCCGTGAGGGCGGCGCCGTACTGTCGATCGACTGCGTCAGTCGCCGATCGCCTTTTCCAGGCGCGCTTCCGCGAGTTCATAATCCACGAGCGACTGCGTAACGTTGATGCGGGCCTGGAGGAGCGCCACCTCCGCGTCCAGGAGGTCGGAATTGAGCGACAGGCCCCTCTTGAATTTTTCGTTCGTGATGCGGTAGTTCTCCTCCGCCTGCCGAACGCCCTGGCGTGCGACGTCGATGCGTTCGATGGACTGCTTCTGGTTCAGATAATTCTGCGTCACCTCGAGCATAATGCCGTCCTTCAGCTGCCCCATCGCGTCGTATGTCTGTGCGAGCTGCGATTGCGCCTGGTCCGTCTGGTGTGCGGTCGCGCCCCAGTTCCACACGTCGAACGAGAGAGACACGCTCACGTCCCACGAATCGCTGAACGTCTGCGTCTGCGGGAAGATGCGCTGATTCGGGTTCGAGTACGTATAATTGCCCACGAGCGCGATCTGCGGATACCACCCCGAGCGGGCAAGCGTCACACCCGCCTCGCTCGCCTGCACACGGGCCTGCATCGCCGCGATCTCCGGGCGATCCGTCATCGCCTTCGTCACGAGTCCGTCGATGGCGGCGAGCTGCTTCGGCGTCGGATCGATGGGCGACGCGATGGTGATCTCCGTCGACAGGGGAAGGCCGATCGTATTGTTCAGCGCGATCATCGAGAGGAGCACCGCGTTCCGCGCGTCGATCTGCCGCACCTGCGCCTCTGACAACTGGACCTGCACCTTCAGCACGTCGTTCATCGTGGCCATGCCCTGGCCCATGAGATTCTCGACGTCCTTCAGATGGACCTTCATCTGTTCCACATTCTCGTCCACGACCTTCTTGAATTCGTTCGCCTTGAACAGCGTCCAGTACGCGCTCTTCACGGCGTAGGCGAGTTCCTTTTTGTCCTTCGCGAAATCCTGCGACGCGGCCTGCGCCGAATACTCCGCGATGTCCCTGCCCGCCGAGATCCTGAAGCCCGTGAACAGCGGCTGCTGCACCGTGGCCCGCGCGGTGATGTTGTTGAGGATCTTGTCGGCCGGTGTCGACGGATTCACCGCGCCGATCGCCTGGAAGAGCGGATTGAGGCTCTTGCCGACGTCGAACGGCTCCACCTCGCTGAGCCGTGTGTAGAGCCCGTTCACCCGCACCGACGGGAGGGCACCGGCGTTCGCCTCGCGCACGCGCGCGTCCGAGGCCTGGACCTTCATCGCGGACATGTGGAGCGATTTGCTGTTTTCATTTCCGATCGCCACGGCTTGCTCGACTGTAAGCGACATTTTCTGTTGCGCATCCGACGCCTGCGTGAAGCCGAAGACGAGGGCCGCCGATGCGATGATGATTCCCGAGTACGTCATTTCCTTTTCCTCTGTCTGTATGTAAATAATCTTTTAAACGGATGAAACCGAAAGTTGTTTCAACACGTCCGAGACCTTGTCGAATTCCGTCGATTTGTCGAAAAAATAATCCGCGCCGAGCTCCATACAGCGCTTCCTCAGGGGGGCGAGCGGATGGTTCGTGAGCATGATGACGACGATCCCGGCGGGTTCCTTTTGTATCTGCTCGAGCACGTCGATGCCGCTGCCGCCGGGCATCTGGATGTCGAGGATGACGACGTCGGGACGGATCGAGCGGATCGCTTCGAGTGTCGAGGCGACGTCGTCGCTTTCGCGCGCCACGACAACCCCCCGCAGCTTCGATATTTTTCGCGCCAGACGGCATCGGATCACGCATGAATCGTCGGCGATGACGACGCGGACCATTTTTTCCTGATCACTGTGCATTGTTTTCCTCGATCGTGACAGGATAAACATACGAACGGCGGACGAGGCGTTCAATTGGCAAAAGGCGGATTTATCGGTAATCGACGGGGACGCGTGCCGTAGTCCGTGGATGACAAAAAAAAAGGCCCCGGAGGGCCTCGTGAAGCGTGTTAGTCGGATTGTGCCGGAGCGGGTCCGGG
>JAVBYH010000159.1 GCA_030824175.1 Bacteroidota bacterium
ACACGCGCGAGTGCGCCCTGGAACCGGAATGCTCGAAGAATGGGTATGGCGTCGTCGTCGACGGAAAATTCATAAAATTCGATAAACCAGGGGATGCAAAGGCAAAAGACTACCTGATGAAGACGAAGCGCGAGGATCATCTCTTCGTGGAAGTCTCCGGTACGCTGGAGGGCGAGACATTCACAGTCGCCACCGTGAAGGACGCCCGGCTGCCCGCGGTGAAGCAGAAGAAGAACAAATAGACACCAAAATAGACACTCCCGGCTATCCCATCCGCCCCCTCCTCCCGCATTGCAAACCATGCAAATTATGAGTATTTTGATGTATCGTTTTTTATTCCGTTTCAGAGGATACCCGTATCTTACGCCCAACGTCTATGACTATGCTGAAAACGCTGCTCTGTATCTGTCTCCTTTCCACTGTGTCCCTGGCGCAAAACACCAAGGAGAACGCAGACCTGAAACTCGCGATGAACCTCTACAACGACAAGATGTATGATCTTGCGATGGAGCAGTTCAAGCAGTTCATCACGAATCATCCCCAAAGCGCGCAGGTGAGTGACGCCCGGTTCTACCTGGGACTGACACAGCGTGCGGCGCAAAAGATCGGCGATGCACGCTCGACGTTCCAGAATTTCGCCCTCACGTTCGCCGACAATCCCAAGGCGCCCGAGGCGTTCTGGTATGTCGGTGAATTGTTCGCGGAGGAAAAGAAATTCGCGGATGCCGCCTCTGCCTTCGAACGGATCAAGGTCTTCTATCCGAAGAGCAGTTATGCGGCGAAGGGACTCCTGACCGCGGCCGAGTATTTCGAGAAGGCCGGAGACGCGGAGAATGCCGTGAAATCCCTTCGGTCGATGTTTGCCGATTATCCCTCACACGAGCTCATCCCGGCCGGACATCTTCGACTGGGCATGATTTATTTAAAACAGAATAATTATACGGACGCCAAGAACGAATTGGCCACGGCATCCGAAGCGGGAGTGGACAAGGCGTTGAAGGCCTCCGTGCTGTTCCAGTTGGGGAAGCTCGCGGAACAGACCGGCAACCCGCTCGAGGCTGAAAAATTTTATCGTACGGTGTTCGACGACAAGGCGTCTCCCGCTGTGGCCGTCGCCGAATCGCGCATCGCACTTGCCACGCTCCTGACGACTGCCGGGCGATCAGCCGAGGCGACGGAACAGTTGAAGAAGGTCACCGTCGATTCCGCAAAAGTCCCCCGCGCGCAGAAGAGCCAGATCCTTTTCGCCCTGGCGCGCGCGTACGAGACGCAGCACGAGTACAAGCGCGCGGCCGAACATTGGGAACGGTACCTCGCCTCACCGAGCGAAGCGACGGATTCGGCGTATGCCCTGCTCCACGCCGCCAATGCGTATGCGGCGGCCAAGGATCCGAAGCGCGCCTTAGCGCGCTACGCACTCGTCGCCGACAGATCGGGTGTACAGGCTGAAAGAATGGAATCGCTCCTTCGCAGTGCGACGCTTTCGGCATCCACGGGCGATCACGCCGGAGCGGCGGCCGCGTACCAGCGGTTTGCAGCGATCGCCCCCGCGGACGGCGATGCGCCGGAGGCGCTCATGCGCGCCGCAGCGATCGTGAGAGTGCAGCTCGGAGAATCGGTCCGCGCCTCCGCCCTCTATAAAAAGATCATCGCCGCGTATCCGCACTCCCCGCTCGTCGATGATGCGGTGTACGCGCTCGCCCAGTGCCTCGAAGAGCAGGACAAACCCGAGCAGGCGAAGGAGCTCTACGACGAGATCCTGCAGCAGTATCCCTCGAGCGACTTCACGGCGCAGGCGGCCGCGCGGCGCGAAGCGCTCCGCCAGGTGGCGGCATCGGACAAGAACGAGACGTTTGCACAGCTTGCCCTCATCCTCGGCGATATGATCTCCGACCGTCCGAAGGCGGAACTCGCCATGCGGCTCGGCGACCTGTACAACGACAAGCTCCGCGACTACACGCTCGCGGCCAGACAATATGCATCCGTCGAGGCGCTCGCCGCCGACGGCGCGGCAAAGGAATCGGCGGCATACAAACGCATGCTCGCGCTCCTCCGCGCAAGCGAACAGGACAGCACGAAGCTCGGCGAGGCGAACGCGGCTATCGCAGAGTACCTGAAGCGGCCGCACGACAAGAAATATTTCGAGGATGCCTCGTTCGATCTCTTCGCACTCCAGGCGCGCACGGCATCGGCCGAAGCGCTCATCGTTTCCGCACGGCAGCTCATTTCCGAACATCCGAACAATCCGCGTCTGCCGGAGGCCCGCCTGCAGCTGGCCAGGGCGCTCGAAGCGAAAGGCAGCATCGAGGAATCCATCGTCATCTATCGCGCCATCTGCGCGTTCCATGCAACGGCCCCCGAGGCCGAAGAGGCGACGGCCAGGCTCGGCATGCAGCTCGCGCATTACGGACTGCCCGACACCGCACTGACTGTGATGAACACGTATCTCCGCACCTATCCGAGGGGCACATGGAATTCCGCGGTGCTCCGCGAAAAAGGCGCCGCGTTGCTCACCTCCGCCAAGTACGCAGAGGCGATCGGCGTCCTCGAAAAACTCCGCACGGACTATTATTATACGCGCGCCGCCGCGGCGGCGGCAAACGACCTCGCCCGCGCATACAGGCGGCACGAGGCGTTTGAGAAAGCGCTCGCCCTCTATCAGGCCGAGGAACGGAGGCTCGCCTCCCCCATGTTCTCCGACGACAGGCTGCGCTCGGCAGTGATGCTGAATCTCGCCCGCACATACGACGAAGCCGGTCAGGCGACGCTCGCATCGGCGGGGTACGCGACCTTCGTCAGGGAATACCCCTCGACCGACTCGGCCTCGGCCGTGCTCTACCGCCTCGCGCTCATCGAGCAGGAGAACGGTCGCGCCGAATCGGCGATCCACTACCTCGAAAAATCCGTCGCGTCCAACCGCACCGCCGACAACACGAAAAAACTCGCGGATCTCCTTTTCCTCAACACCCGGTATCCGAAGGCCCTCGGAGAATACACGCAGCTCCTTGCGCTCGTCGAGGAACCGGAACTCCGCCGGCACACACAGCGCCGCGTCATCACCTGCCTCTATCGGAGCGATAAGGTGAAGGACGCAGAACTCAAGATCAATGAGTACGAAAAGCTGTACGAGGACGACGATGACGCAGAGGCGGAATTCACGCTCGAAAACGCGATGGTCGATTTCCGCGCCGAACGATATTCGGAGGCCCTCTCCGTGCTGCGAAAATTTCCGTCGAAGTACAGCAACACGACGTTCGTCGACAAAAGCCTCTTCTGGACGGGTAAGATCTATGAGGCCTCGAACCAGCCCGACAGCGCCCTCGCAAATTATGCCCGCGTGCTCCGGTCGTTCCCGAATTCGGAGATGCTGCCCAAAACGTACCTCGCACTCGGGAACATCTTTTATTTCCGCGAACAGTACGACGACGCGATCAAATACTACAGGTTGATCGTCGACAAACCCGCATCGGCCCCCGACCTCGTCCCGTTCGCGATGAACAACCTCATCGAGGCGTACAAGGAAGTCGGACAGAACGAACCGGCCCTCGAATTGACGCGTTCGTTCATCGCGAAGTATCCGATGCACGAGACCATCCAGAACAAAAAGATCGACCTCGGCGTGCTCTACCAGAAACTCGGATACTACGACCGCGCGATAGTGCAGCTCCAGGCGATGCTCGAGACGACGAATAAGGACCTCGAATCCGAGATCCGTTACTACCTCGGCGAAACGTATTTCAACAAGGCCGACTACCAGCAGGCCATCCTCGAGTTCCTGAAGGTGCCCTATCTCGTGAACAAGAAAACGAAGATCGACTGGACACCGAACTCGTATTACATGGCGGGACAGTCGTACGAAAAGATGGGAAAATACGATCA
>JAVBYH010000060.1 GCA_030824175.1 Bacteroidota bacterium
CACCGTCGGCTTCATCCGCAAGCTGCCCCACCATCTCGTGGCGTCGTTCAAGTCCACCCTCGAGGAGATCGTCGAGGCGGACATCCTGCTCCACGTCATCGACACATCGCATCCGACGTGCGAGGAACAGATCGCCGTGGTGAACCAGACTCTCTCCGATCTTGGCGCGGCGGAAAAACCGATGCTGCACGTGTTCAACAAGATGGACATGCTCGAGGATCGGAGCATCATGCACGACCTCCAGGAAAAATATCAGCCGTGCGTTTTCATCTCCGCCCAGCGTGGGATCAATCTCTCCGGACTTCGTGAGATGGTGCTCGCCATGATCAACAGCGCGGCGGAGGAGATCACCGTCACGCTGCCGGCATCGGCGTATAAGATACTCTCGCAGCTGCACGAGCTTGCCGAAATTTCGGGAAAGGTGTACGACGACGAACTTGTGACGATGAAACTGCTTGTGAATGGAAAGAATCGAAAGCGCGTCGATCAACTCATCGACGAAGCCAACAAAAAATTCTAACAACGTTCTGCACTGAGAGGCAGCATGCACGAGAATTGTTCTTCACCCGAAGCCGATTCCCCACGCGGCGGCACACCGCCAACGGAATCGGAGACCTCGCTGCAGCAGAGCGAAGCCCGCTTCCGGGCGCTCTTCGAGCAGGCCGCAGTCGGGGTGGCCCAGATGGAAACGCCCACGGGACGGTTCGTGCGCGTCAATAAAAAGTTCTGCGAGCTCCTCGGATACGGTCAAGACGAAATGGAGCGGCTCAGTTTCATGGACATCACTCACCCGGATACGCTTTCAGCGGATATCGAGCGAATGAACCGCCTCCGGAACGGCGAGATCCGGGAGTATTCGAGCGACAAAAAATATTTCAGGAAAGATGGCTCGCCCATTTGGGTGAACCTGACCGTGTCGGCGATGTGGGCTCCGGGGGCGACGCCCGACTATCACATCGCCATCGTCCAGGATATCACCGAGCGAAAACGGGCGGAAGAACAGCTCCGGATGAGCGAGGAAAAATTCCGAAGGGTCTTCTACACGAGTCCCGACGCCATCAGCGTCAATAGGATCGCGGACGGGCTCTACCTCTCCATTAACAGGGGCTTCACGCAGATCAGCGGCTACACGGAGGAAGATGTCATCGGACGCACGTCGTTCGAGATCAATATCTGGGAAAACTACGACGACAGGAAAAAACTCGTCGACGGGTTAAAAAAATCCGGTGTCGTTGAAAATCTCGAGGTAAAATTCAGGGCGAAGGATGGCAGGATCATTCACGCTCTCCTGTCGGCCGCCGTCATCGACATCGACGGCGAACCGTGCATCATCATCATCACGCGCGACATCACGGAACACAAGAAGACGGAGCTCCTGCTTCGCGACGTGCAGCGCCGCGAGAGCATCGGCGTCCTGAGCAGCGGCATCGCCCACGACTTCAACAATCTGCTCGGCATCATGATGGGGAATATTTCACTGGCGCAGGCCCAGCTTCCCGGCGATCATCCCGCACTCGGCAACATCGAGAAGGCGTTGTCGGCCATGGAGCGCGCTGCGGGATTGACGCAGCACATGCTCGCATATGCCGGCAAAGGGAAATTTCAGATCAGGACGATCAACGTATCGGCCGTCGTCAGCGAACATGTGAGCCTCTTAACGGTATCGCTCCCCAAGAATGTCAAACTCGTCACAAAGCTTCCCTCTTCGCCGGTGTATATCAACGGGGACCAGGGACAGATCGAACAGATCATCATGAACCTGGTCATCAACGGCGGCGAGGCGATCGGTGAAAAACAGGGAACCGTTTCCGTGAACCTTGAAACGGCCGCCATGACGAGCGACGAACTGGCGGTCTATGGCCGGATCACGAACACTCGATTAAGCGAAGGCACCTATGTGAAGCTCGATGTGAGCGACAACGGCGTCGGCATGAATCACGAGACGATCAACAAGATCTTCGATCCGTTCTTCACGACGAAATTCACCGGCCGGGGACTCGGCCTCTCGGCCGTCCTGGGGATCATTCGGGGCCACGAAGGCGGCATTACGCTTGAAAGCACGGAAGGCCGGGGAACCACGTTTCGGATCGTGCTGCCGGCGTGCCCCGCTCCGGAATCGCACGAATCGTCCGCCACAGACGACGCTGCGGGAACGCACCCGATCTCGACGACCGTCCTCGTCATTGACGACGAACCTGATATCGCCACGACGGCGAAGGAAATGCTCGAGAGGGGCGATTTCCAGACGCTCGTCGCGACCAACCCGGTGGATGGTGTGGAACTGTTCAGACAGTCGCACGCGCGGATCGGTTTGGTGCTGCTCGACCTCACGATGCCCGAGATGTCCGGGAAGGAAGTCGTGGAGGCCCTTCAAGCGATCGATCCTGCTGTACGGATCATCATCTCATCCGGCTATACGGAGGAGGAAGTGGCGAAGCGCATCGGCACGCTCTCCGTCGCGGCGTTCATACAGAAGCCGTACCGACTACGCTCTCTCCTGTCGCTTGTGGACGGCGTGCTGCACACACCGGGCGGCTAACAATCAGTTTGATATTTTCCTGTTTTTGCCGTACCTTAGTATCTGGGGAAGTTTTGCTGTTGCATTCCTTAGCCGAAATGGTGGAATTGGCAGACACACCAGCCTTAGGAGCTGGCGCCGCGAGGCATAGGGGTTCGAGTCCCCTTTTCGGCACGCACGTTTTTACTGAGCAAATATGCAAAAACGGCCCTGAACTCCAGGGCCGTTGCTATGAATGGGACTGAGGAATTACCAAATCCTTACATACTTTCCAATAAAGTTACAGCCGTCTTCAAAAGGTCTGTATTCGACTTCGCGTAGATCATGGTCGTCCGGATATCCGAATGGCCAAGCAGCCGGCTCACCGTGTAGATGTCCACGCCCCTTGCGATAAGGTTCGTCGCAAACGTATGCCGTAATGAGTGCAGATGGAAGCACGTCATTTTTGCCTTCTTCACATAATTGCCGAACGTTCTGCTCACCAAATACGCCTGCATCCCCGAGAATAACTCAGGACCGATCTCCACGAGTGCCTGATACGCCGTTGCATTGAGCGGAATGATGCGGACACGCTTTGACTTTGTGTGCGTAATGTGTAGGAGCCGTTTTTCGAAGTCGATGTCGGCCATGGTCAAACGAATCGCCTCCTGGCGACGCAGTCCGGTATTGACAAGAAATATTACGAGAATCCGAAAGCATCGCAGGTAACGTTGAATTTGCACGTCACCCGTTGGCAGGTCGATGTCGGCATTGATCAGCTCCAAGATTCGCCCTAGTTCGTCCTTTGTCATAAAGAGCCGCTTTTCATGCGCCACTTCTTTTTTGACGGTCGCCATCGGGTTCTCGTCGACATATCCCCACTTAATCGCTACGTTGAACGCCGCATGTAAGAAACGCCGATGGATATTAAACGTTGTCGGACTGACTCTCGCCAGCATTGACGATTTCCATTTGTCGAGGAGCCGCGCATTGTTAAGCGCTCGAAGACTAACGTTACCAAAGTAGGCGACAAATTGTTTCGAACAATACATCTCATTCGTTATAGTTTCTCCGCCCTTAAAACTTTTCGCGTAGTCAAAATATTCTTTGAAGAACGCTTCGAGTAGCACATGTTTTTTTTCATAGACGTTCAAGTCGAACGATCCTCGGGCAATGCGCCCTTCTATATCCTTCAGTATTTGCGTCGCCACGACCTTATCCGATGTTTTTGTGGATTTAACACATCGCCTCCCTTCGTATGTAAAATCCACAACCCACACGAATCCCTCGCGTAATTTACTTTTCCGTAAGCAAGCCATTATCGCTCTCCTCTTGTTGTTTGCCAAATAGTGGAAGCAGCATCA
>JAVBYH010000158.1 GCA_030824175.1 Bacteroidota bacterium
GAATCCGGATCCTCTCCCGCGGGCAGCGGCACGATCCGTACGTCAAGATTCTGTTCGAGGATGAGGTCGATCCCCCGCACCATCGCGGCGGAACCGGCCGAGTCGGCATCATAGACGAACACGACATTCTTCGTATAGCGCGAGAGCAGCTTGATCTGCTCTTCGGTAAGCGCGGTGCCGCTCGAGGCGACGATGTTCTTCACGCCCGCCTGGAACACGGAGATCAGATCGGCGTAACCTTCCACAAGGATCACTGCGTTGCGTTCGCGGATCGCCTCTTTCGACTGGGAGAGCCCGTAGAGCACCTTGCTTTTCTTATAGATCACCGTCTCGGGCGAGTTGATGTACTTTCCCGGCACTGCGTCGTCGTCGTAGATCTTCCGCGCGCCAAAGGCGATCACCTTACCCGTCGCCGAAAATATCGGAAACATGATTCTGCCCCTGAAGGCGTCATAATACGAACCATCGTCCCGCGACCGGAGCAGCCCGACCTTCGCAAGATGATCGGGCGTTATCCCCTCCTCCTTCGCCTTGTGCAGGAGCGCCTCCCATGCCCGCATCGAATACCCCAGCCCGAATGTCGTGATCGTCTTGTCGGCAAATCCGCGTGCGTGAAAATACTCGAGCGCGAACTTCCCCTCGGGTTGCTGAAGGTTCCCGTAAAAATACCGCCCCGCGAACTTGCACGCGTTGTGGAGCTGCTCGATCTCGTTCGACTCTCCCGCATCGCGTTCGCTCAGTCCAAGCTGGATCCCGGCCCGTTCCGCGAGCAGTTCGATGGCCTCGGGATAGGCGAGCTTGTCCCACTCCATCACGAACTTGATCACGTCGCCGCCCTTGTGGCATCCGAAGCAGTAATACATCTGCTTGTCGGCGCTTACATTGAACGACGGGGTCTTCTCGTTGTGGAACGGACACACCCCGAGATGATTCTTTCCGCGCTTCTTGAGTTTGACGTACCGGCCCACGTACTCGACGATGTCCGTCGCGTTACGCACTTCTTCAATTTTTTCTTCGGGTATTCTCATTGTCTGCTTTGTGTGTAGGGTATGAAATGTATGAAATCCGTCTCATCTTTACAAGACACGTGCGTCACTGCACGGCGATATTCTCTTTTTTTTTTCCTACATTATGAACATTCATTTGTTTTTTTTTCATACTGACGATCAACGACTATGACAGACGCACACTATTTATCGACACTGGCGGAGGAGATCGCCTCCTTCCGCGCCACGCACGACGACCGCTCCGTCTCACCGACTGTCGTTCCCGATGAGATCCGCGAGTATCTGACCACACACTACGATTTTTCGGGTGCGCGCCCGCTCGACTCGGTGATCTGTGACGTTGCGGCGATGATGCGCCGGTGGAGCCTGCATACGACGCACCCGCACTACTTCGGCCTCTTTAACCCGAATGTGACGGAGGCTGCCATCGCCGCCGATGCCCTTGCCGCACTCTATAATCCTCAGCTCGCCACCTGGTCGCACGCGCCGTGCGCGAACGAGATCGAACGGTTCACGCTCGGGTTCTTCCTCCGGGCGTTCGGGTTTGCTCCCGAATCGAGCGCCGCGCATTTCACCTCGGGCGGCGCCGAGGCGAACCATACCGCCGTCATCACCGCGCTCACCCACCGGTTCCCGACATACGGCAGCGGCGGCGTGCGTTCGCTCCCCGGGCAGCCCGTGTTCTACGTCTCGGAACAGGCCCACCATTCGTTCCACAAAATTGCCCACAGCACGGGCATCGGCCGCGACGCCGTGCGAAGCGTGCCCGTGGATCTCTCGCTGCGCATGGATATGGAGGCCCTCGGACGGATGTACGACGATGATGTCGCCAACGGGCTCCTCCCCTTCATGGTCGCCGGCACCGTCGGCACGACTCCCGCAGGCGTTATCGATCCACTCGAGGCGATCGCCGCCTTCTGCGACGAACATGCCCTCTGGTTCCACGCAGACGGTGCATGGGGCGCAGCCGCAGCGCTTTCGGCGGCTCCGGTGCCTCCCACGGCGGGCATCGAAAAGGCCGACTCCATCACATGCGACGCGCACAAATGGCTCTCCGTGTCCATGAGCGCCGGCATGTTCCTCTGCAGGCATATGCACGCCGTGCGCGAGGCATTCCGCATCACCGCCTCTTACATGCCGATCGCTGTGGAAAGCACTGTCGACAATTATGCGTCGTCCATGCAATGGTCGCGGCGCTTCACCGGCTTGAAGGTCTTCATGACGCTTGCGGAACGTGGCAGTGCAGGCTTCGCCTCGATGGTCGACGGCGAAATGACCCTGGGCGATCATCTGCGCACGCGTCTCGCACGCACTGGATGGTCTGTCGTCAACGACACACCGCTCCCCGTCGTGTGCTTCACGCATCCGGCGCTCGGCACGGGATCGAAACATTTCGAGGAACTCATCGGTTCGATCTATGCCGATGGACGGGTGTGGATATCAGGCGTCACGCTGCCTCACTATGGATTCGTGCTGCGCGCGTGCATCATCAATTATACGACGACGAAGGAGGATGTGGATCTTCTCGTGAACACGCTCGATGGGGTGATCAACGCAATGGCTGAGGGAACACGCGCATAACGTGCGAGGAGGGATCAGAATGTGACGGCTGCCGCGATGCCGAGTGCGACGGTATGAAAGTCTCCGCCCGAAAAATTCCGGCTGTACCTGTATGTAATCCCGGCGGTGTGCAGCGGAAAGAAACCGAAGTACGGCAGGCTGGGGATCATCAGGTGCACCGATGCGCCGAGGGAATATCCCCGTTCGGCTCCGCGCACATAAAGGCCTGCCCGGGGTGCCGCGCCGAGAAGCAACAGTTTCCGCCTGTCGATGAAGCAGCAATGCACATCCTTCACCGCCTCCGCGCGCCAGAGATCGGGCTGATGACGGTTGTAGACATGCACGTAGCCCAGCATGAGCCGCGCATCGGCGAAGCGGCCTGTTTCACGCTGCGTGCCCACGCCGATGCCGGTTTCAAGTCCGAGCGTCGCATATGTCGTGCCGTCGTGCACGAGAACGCCTACGCTCGGAGGCGCAACGCTCACAGCCATTGCCGCAATCGCCAGCGGGATCAGCATCACATTCGCTCCGATGAGCGCGGCTTCCTCGTACGGAGTGGACGATGTCGACTCGTAACGGGTGCTGTCCAGCGGTGTACTGTAGACCGGCGGTCGTTCCGATGCGGCACCGACGCCTCCGCCCGTCATCCCAACCGCCCTCGCCGCCAGCAGACACAAGAGCACGAGCGTCCGGACGCGAAACACGCCCGATCTTCCTATGTGCAGTTTATCGTTCACACTCTCGTCTTCCGATTTCCGTCACCGTGTGTGGTGTCCGTCCCCTGATGTATGCGCCGGCCGAACAACCGTCATGCAAATTCTTTTTGAAGATACCGCCCCGTATGGGATGCTTCCACGCCGGCGACGGACTCCGGACTCCCCTCGGCAATGATCATTCCGCCCGCCTTACCGCCCTCCGGACCGAGATCGATGATCCAATCGGCCGTCTTGATCACATCGAGATTGTGTTCGATGACGATCACCGTGTTTCCCTTGTCCACCAGCTTATTGAGCACGGTCAGCAGCATCTTCACGTCGTCGAAATGCAGGCCGGTAGTGGGTTCATCCAGTATATAGAGCGTGTTCCCGGTCCCCACCTTCGAAAGCTCTGTCGACAATTTCACGCGCTGCGCCTCGCCGCCCGAGAGCGTCGTGGCCTGCTGCCCCAGATGGATGTAGCCGAGCCCCACGTCGAAGAGCGTCTGCAGCTTCCGCTGTATCGTCGGCAGCTCGCTGAAGAATCCAAGCGCGTCTTCCACCGTCATCGCAAGGACGTCGGCAATCGATT
>JAVBYH010000323.1 GCA_030824175.1 Bacteroidota bacterium
TCAACGCGCTCGGCGATACGACACACTACCTTGCAATCAAGGAGGACATCACCGAACGGAAGCTGGCGGAAGAGGCCATCCGCTCCTCGGAACTGAAACTCAAGAACGCCCAGCGGTACGCCCGCTTGGGCAGCTGGACGTGGAACGTACGAACAAATCAGCTCGACTGGTCGGACGAGATGTTCCGAATCTTCGGCCTGGTCAAGGAGACGTTCACAGGATCGCTCGCGGACGTGATCGCACGGGCCATTCATCCCGATGATCGCGCGAAGGTCGAGGCGTCGAACCGCTCCGTCATCAACGACAAAAAACCGATCCCGCTCGAGTATCGCATCGTCTGGCCCGACGGATCCATTCACGCGGTCTGGGGAGAGGCAGGCGAGCTGCAGATCGATGCCGCCGGCAATCCGGTATTGCTCAGCGGCACGGTGCAGGACATCACCGAGCGGAAGCGCGTGGAGGCGCAGCTCAAGGAGAGTTCAGACATGATCGCCAAACTCTCGGCGCAGGTGCCGGGGGTGATGTATCAGTATCGAATGTATCCGGATGGACGCTCCGCCTTCCCGTACGCGAGTCCGGGGATGAACGACATCTATGAAGTCACGCCCGAAGAAGTCCGGGAAGACGCGACACCCGTCTTCGGACGGATACACCCCGACGATGTCGAAATGATCACTGCATCCATCATGGAATCCGCACGCACGCTCGAGCTCTACCACAGCGAGTTCCGCGTCGTGCTCCCGCGGCAGGGTCTGCGATGGCGGCTGTGCGATGCGAAACCCGAACGCATGGAGGACGGCGGCACCTTATGGTACGGCATCATCTCGGACATCACCGACAGGAAGGACGCGGAGGAGACTCTGCGCCGGATGGAAACGCGGCTTCGACAGTCTGAAAAAATGGAGGCTGTCGGCCAGCTTGCAGGCGGCATCGCGCACGACTTCAACAACGTGCTGGGCGGCATCATCGGCTTTACCGACCTGTCCCTCAACTACGTGGACCCGGGCTCCGTGCTGGAAAGCAATCTCCACAAGGTGCTGACGGCCGCGGACCGTGCGAAGCATCTTGTGAAACAGATACTTGCCTTCAGTCGGCAAGGCAATCCGCAGAAGACTGTCACTGCCATTGGAGCGATCGTGAAAGAGGTGCTTGACCTGCTCAGGCCGTCGATCCCGTCGTCTGTACTTATCGTGTCGGAACTTGAAGAGCCGCTGCAGCCGGTGCTCGCAGACCCGACTCAGATCCATCAGGCGCTGCTCAACCTTGCCACCAACGCCGTGCATGCGATGAACCGCAAGGGCACGCTCTCGGTGAAGCTCGCTTCGGCGCAGCTTCTCACAGTCGAGCACGGCAGGTCCGGCGATATTCTCCCCGGCCCCTACATCGTGCTATCGGTCGGCGATACCGGCTGCGGCATGGACGCCGTGACCCTATCTAAAGCCTTCGAGCCGTTCTTCACGACAAAACCCGTTGGTGAAGGCACGGGCATGGGATTGAGCGTCGTTCTCGGCATCGTGCAATCACACGGGGGCGATCTTAAAATCGAGAGCAAGCCCGGTATGGGAACAACGGTCAGCATCTATCTTCCCACCGCAAATGCCGTCCTCGGCGATGCATTCGCATCCGAGGGCCGGTCAATGCGTGCAGGCTCGGAGCACGTGTTGTTTGTGGATGATGAACAGATGCTCGTGGAAATGGCCGGGAACGCACTCACAAGTCTTGGCTACCGCTACACCGGCATGTCGGACAGCATCGCCGCGATGAGATTCATACGTGATCATGCGGCGGACATCGACATCCTCGTCACCGACCAGACAATGCCCCGCCTCACCGGCCTCGAGCTCGTCACGGAGGCCCGCAGCGTGAAGAAGGATATGCCCGTCATCCTCTGCACGGGCTTCAGCAGTGAGATCAATGCCGAACGCACCGCCGAGTTCAATATCAACCTCCTCATCATGAAGCCGTACGGCGCCCGTGAGATCACAAGCGCGATACGGGGCGTGCTCGACAGACGCGCATGACGGCCGATCGCCGACGGGCCACGCCCGAGACCCATCTGTATATATGGACGAAACAACCGTGCAGCCCCCCTTGTAAGGGGACGCCCTCCTGTCGGTTGCACCTCAATATTTCGGACGGTATCGTCTGATGGTGTGACACGTGGTACCCACCCCGCTCCTGCCAGATACACAATCCGCACATCCTTCCGATGATTGGAGAATACCCGCCGCACCACGGCATATGTCCATGAAATTTGGAAGGCACACCAATGAGATTTGTTTTTATGACGCTCCTGCTCCTCTGTACGCTCGATTTCAGTGTCGCCCAGACGGGCACATATACGTTTTCGACGGCCTCCGATCTCGGCGCCTCCATCACCGAAACAGTCGGCACGGCGCTTCTCACGGTGACGTTCAATGGCGGCACCGGCGCGGATATTACTTCGGGCTATGATGGCTGGGGCGGCTGCAGCGGAAATACCGTGTATAATAATCCCCCCGCCTCCACCGGAATGGTCCTGCTCTTCGATAAGCCCGTCACCATTACCTCTCTTCGTCTTGCAGATGGCGCCGGCAGTACGACCCAAAATTTCGTCCTCACGCCCACACCGGCGGGAACCCCCGTTGTCGTCACCGTTCCAGCGGATGACGGGGTGGCAGCCACGCTTGGTGCGTCGTTCCAAAACATTACCCAGATCACGATCACCCCGCAATCCGGCGGATCGACATATTATATTCTGGATGATGTCGTACTGCAGTCAGTGCTGCCTGTGGAACTCACGTCGTTCACGGCGGCCGCCGTCAAAAACACTATACTGCTTCACTGGGCTACGGCCACCGAGAGGAACAATTTCGGATTCGATGTTGAACGCTCCGCGAATCCCGGCGTGAACGCCGAATGGAAGACGATCGGCTTCGTGCAGGGCAGCGGCAACAGCAGCGCTCCGAAACAGTATCGGTTCGTTGACAAGGCCGCTGCATCCGGTACGCATTCCTACCGATTGAAGCAAATCGACAACGACGGACAGTACGAGTACAGTCCGGTGATCGAAGCAGTCACAGCTGCCCCTGCGAGCATCGCTCTCCATCAGAATTTTCCAAATCCGTTCAACCCCTCCACGACGATCACATTCGAGCTGGCGGCACGGTCATCGGTGACGCTGCGCATCTTCGATGTGTTGGGGAGGGAACAAGCGACGGTGGTACAGGGTGTGCTCGAAGCCGGTGTTCATGCGGCAGCGTTCGATGCGAAAGACCTCGCCTCCGGCGCCTACGTGTACAGACTCGAAATCTCCGATGCCGGCGGTGTGCACCCGTCACTCACCAGGGCGATGCTCCTTGTGAGGTGAGACGCACGCCCAATATATTTATATGCAGGTACAGCAGCGCGGACAGAAACGGATTTCGGAGATATCCGTTCCAGTCGCGCGTGCTGAATTTTTAACCACGAGCATATTTCAGACAATTTTATCGTATATTGTGCACACGGGACCAAGACGCTGCGATCGAGGCTGGCATCTGCGTTTCGTGTTCGTCACTCACCCCGCTAAGGGGATGAGCATCGCATGTGAATTGTCCTGGAAGGAGCGCTCGAGATGCATCACCGGAACTCATCACGCGTTTGGCTTGTCGCCGTCATTGTCTGTTTCACGCTCTCCTTCACGGGCTGCACGAAGAAACAGGATTCCGGCGTCGGCCCGGATGTGACGACAGACACTCCTGTTACTCCCAAAGGAAGCATCTCCGACGCCGTGCTCATGGCGTCGTTCGACACGCTCACAACATTTTTAAACACCCTTCCCCATTCGTCGCCTGCAGCCGATAACCAACTGGTGCTCACGTATCTTCGCAC
>JAVBYH010000003.1 GCA_030824175.1 Bacteroidota bacterium
AGCGATCCAATGGTCTCGATTCACCTCACATTCCCCGACTGGCTCATCATCGCCGTTTATTTCGCCTTCGTCCTTGGGATCGGCGTGTATCTGAAAAAGTTCACGAAGAACGAGGCCGATTTCTTCCTCGCGGGACGGAAAAACAGTTTCTGGGTCGCCGGTATCGCCTTCCTTTCGGCGAACCTCGGGGCGCTCGAATTGCTCGGCATGACCGGTAACACGTTCCGCTACGGCATGTTCGTCGCCCATTTCTACTGGATCGGCGCCGTCCCCGCCATGCTGTTCCTCGGCATTTACATGATGCCGTTTTATTACAGCAGCAAGATCAATTCAATTCCCGGATACCTGAAGCTGCGTTTCGACGAAAAAACGCGCGTGTTGAACGGGATCGCATTCGGCGTCATGACGGTGCTCGTGTCGGGGATCAACCTGTACGCGATGGCGCTTGTGCTCCACACATTCCTTGGCTGGGATTGGAACGTGTGCATCTGGATATCCGCGGCGACGGTCGCCGCATACGTGACGTTCAGCGGACTGATGTCCGCCATCTTCACGGAGATCATGCAGTTCTTCCTGATCTGGTTCGGGCTGTTCCTCGTCTCAATCCTCGGGATCATCGAGATCGGCAGTTTGCAGGAGGTTTTCAACAGGGTCCCCGAGGCCTACAACACGCTCTGGTCAACCTCCGCGGATCCGACACAGAACGGCATGATGGTGACCTGGGGGGGCATCGTCCTCGGGCTCGGCTTCGTCCTCTCGTTCGGTTACTGGACGACGGATTTTCTCGTGGTGCAGCGCGCCTTCTCGGCAAAGGACCTCGACGCGTCGCGCATGACGCCCATCGTCGCGTCGTTCTTCAAGATGGCCGTTCCGTTCATCGTCATCGTCGCAGGACTTGTCGCCCTTGTGCTCTCGAACGATCCCGCGAGCGGATTTCATTTGCTGCAGGACGGAGGCGTCACAAATTACGATTCGGCCCTTCCTCTCCTCATCGCCCGGTACTACCCCAATGGCCTTATCGGCCTGGGCGTCACGGCGCTGCTTGCCGGATTCATGGCCGGACAGGCGGGGAATATCAGCGCATTCAACACGGTGTGGACGTACGATATCTACCGCTCCGTGTTGAACCGGAACGCTTCGGACGCCCATCTGCTCTGGATGGGGAGGGCGGCGACGATCGCGGGCATCATCATCAGCATCGGAACCGCATACTGGGCGAAAAGTTTCCCGAGCATCATGGATTACATGCAGGCGATCTTTTCCTGGGTCAACGCCCCCCTGTTCGCAACGATGCTTTTGGGCATGTTCACGCGCTGGACAACATCGACCGGCGCGTTCTGGGGGCTGCTCGCAGGCATGGGGTCGTCGATCACGCTGTTCCTTGCCGTCAAGTTCGAATGGATCGATCAGCGCATCATCACGTTCTCTCCCGTGGCGAGCGACATGGCCGCGAACCTGTGGCGCGCATGGTGGGCATGGCTCATCTGCTTTGTCGTGACGATCCTCATCAGCATGGTCACCGCCCGGAAGCAGGACGCCGAATTGGTCGGACTCGTGAAGGGACTGACACCCGATATCACGACAGGCCATCTGCCGTTCTACAAACGGATTGAATTTTATGCTATTCTCTCCGCAATTATTTTCGTGGCGCTGAACGTATATTTTTGGTGACAAGGAGGCAGACTGATGCATGAAGAGCCCAAAATGAAATCGATCTGGTATTTCGTCGGCTTGATGTTGACCGTCATGGGACTCATCGTCTCGGGTTCCGGAGTGTACTACCTGGTGTTCCCGACCGGAACAAGCACCGTGCTCGGGCACCTGCATCCCAACATCTGGTGGGGCGTCATCATGCTTGTGTCGGGGCTGCTCTTCTACATCTTCAATCGACGGAAATTTGTTGAATAAGACACAGAACGCAAACGAATAAAAAAACATTCCTCCCCAGGATCGGAGGTGCAACTGGGCGAGATATCGGTCGGCCGCGCAACCTGTATGCTGTGACGAGTAATCACCATTTCCCTTTCCCTCACACAATTTAAGGAGTTCCACATGAAATCCTTGATGCGATTTTTAACCTATGCCTTCGCGCTAAGTCTGTTCTTCGGACAGGCCTCTGCCCAGCTTGAAACGGTCGGCGGCCCGTACACCGCCGATCAGAACACTGTGCTGCTGCTTCATTTCGACGGTAATCTCACAAACGCCGCTGCCGCACTCGGGAAAACTGCCGCCGCCGCGATTCCGCATTCCACGAATGTCGCAACGAAGATCTCCTATATCTCGCAGAGCGCTCCGCTCGCCGGCCTGGGCCAGGCCGTTCGTATCGACAACTCGTCGATCAACGACTCGACATATCTCACCGTGGCCGACACGGCCGCCCTCGACCTCACCGGCAACTGGACGATCGAGGCATGGTCGAACATCTTCACATTCGGATCAGGCTCGTCGGATTATCGCTGGGTCCCGCGCGTCGTCATGAAACCGGGCGAAGACGTGTTCTGGCATCCGAACTACTGGCTTGAAATGTGGGGCGACGGACGCTCGTTCCAGGCCGGGTTCTATACGCCGCAGGATGTGTTCGTCTCCGCCTCATCGCCGCAAAACATGTTCATTCCCGGCGAATGGGTCCACTTGACGTTCATCCGAGACACGGCCCGCGCCTTCATCGCCGTCATGGTGCACGACGCAAACAAGAACCTCAAGGGATTCCTGACCACCGGCTTCGACAAGACAAAAGACATTCCGAAGATCAATAAGCAAGACCTCCACATCGGCTGGGCCGGCGCTCTCAGTCTCGGCAAAGACGGCAGCGGGGACTCCTGGCTCGACGGATTCGTCGACGAGATCCGCATCAGCAACGTCGTGCGTAATTTCGCGGGCCCGCCGGTCGTTCAGTCGGCCGCGCGCCTTGCCAACCAATCCTCCGCCGCCACGAGCTATCCGGTGGACATCACGGTCTTCCCGTTGAATACGGGCGGCTCGATGACGAACGTGACGCTGTACTACCGTGCCGACACGACAGGCTCGTTCACGAGCGTCTCGATGTCGGCGGCAGGCGGCAACAAATTCACCGGATCGATCCCCAGCCAGGCCGGCGGAAAGACGATCCAGTATTATTATAAGGCAACGGACAACAACAGCCAGACCTCGTACTCGCCGTTCAACGCCGAAGCCGGCAAGACATACTATGCGTTCTATGTGTTCACGCCGAACACGAAGGTGCTGGATGTGACATTCGAAGAAGGCCCGAGCGGAAAGCTCATCGATCATTCCACGCTCAATGTTCCCATCAAGACGCTGAAGGATTTCAAGTATTCCACGGACGCCCCGACGGGCGGCGGAACATATTCGCTGAACGTGAAGGCCTCCGGCACGGGCGCAATCGATTCGAACTGGGTCGAGGCGAAGTCGCTGGCACTTGCGGTTGAAGAGTTCACGCTCGACACGTGGATGAAGGCCGATTCCGCCGATCGCCACGCGGCGCGCATCATCATCAATCCCTCCGGCGAACAGGATTGGAATAACGCGAACTTCGAACTGAGCTTCCGCAACGGCGCATCCGGCAAACCGGTGTATACCGCGCGCTATTGGAAGATCGACGGCACGGGCGCCATCACGCTGCAGGACACGCTCGAGGCGCAGACGATGCATGTCGGCAAGTGGCGCCATGTGATTCTCGAACGCAGCAAGACGAACGGCGTGTTCGCAATGGTCATCAGGGATGAGAACGACAAGCTGATGGTGAAAAAGACGGCCGTCGAAATGAAGGCCCCGCTCATGGCCGGGGCGCCCCTGAGGATCGGACGGTCGTGGTTCGACGTCAATGATCAGTACTATGTCGGCC
>JAVBYH010000106.1 GCA_030824175.1 Bacteroidota bacterium
CACCTCTATACCGGATCCATGGGGCTGTGGCGACGGCCGCTGCCGGAGATGAACCTCTCGGCTGTCGAGGATGCGGTACGGGCGCCTGCACGCTTCACCCTCTGTCAGAACTATCCCAATCCCTTCAACCCGTCGACGACGATCTCGTTCACGATTCCCTCGCGCTCCTTCGTGACGCTGAAAATTTTCGACGTCATGGGCAGGCACATTGCAACAATCGCTTCAGGGGAATTTTCGGCCGGCTCGCATATCCGAACATGGAACGCATCGGGTCATCCGAGCGGCATGTACTTCTATCGCCTCGAAGCGGGATCGTTCAACGAGTCAAAGCGTCTCATCCTTCTGCAATAGCATTGGCCGATATGGAATGAAAGAAAAAAAAACAGCAGGCTGCCTGGACGTTGAGGCAGCCTGTTTTAATTGTAAGACAATTAACGACAAAAAAATCATAGGATCATATGACAACTTTATAACCGTTTGATGCGTATGTTTCAGGCGATTTGAATTCCTCTTTAGCATTTTCCTTATACACATTCGTGTACTGCCGAAAGGTTGCCGGAATGGACCGACGATATCTATTGATGGCACAAGCTTGCTTCATCCTGGCGACTGCCGTATCTCTTGAAGCTGAGACGGCTTCGAAACCAGCCGAAACAAAACTTCATCCGCTGTTATCTTCCGTGATGTCCCGTCATGTGTCGGTCTTCAACGGCGATCCCATCTTTGAAGCGAACGGTGCGAACGCGGAGGAGATCGGCGTCTTCATCTATACGACGGATGTTCCCGTGCTCCGCAGGGCGGGGATACGCGTGCAGTCTGAGTACGATGATTTTGTCACGGCGCGTATCCGCGTGGCAGACCTTGCGACGCTCGCTAATCTTCCTGGCGTCCAATGGGTCGATCCCGGAAGTGTCTGTACGCCGGCGACGGACGTGAGTGTGCCGATGTCCGGTGCGCCGCTGCTGCACGGGGGATTTTTCAACAATACTCGCGCGACGGGAAAAGGCGCGATCGTCTGCGTGTATGATAGCGGGATAGACTTTATGCATCTCGATTTCAGGGATTCGAACGATACGACGAAATCGCGCATCATTGCCATCTGGGATCAGACGCTCTCAAAAAATGCCGCCGAAAAAAATCCGGACGGATTCACGTACGGCGTCGAATACATGAAGGCGCAGATCGAGGCTGAATTCGGCTCGTCTGCTCCCGTATTTGTGCGTCACAGAGACGCGGACGGCCACGGCACGCATGTCGCGGGCACCGCGGCGGGAAACGGTCTCGCCGCCGGCGGAACATACAAGGGGATGGCGCCCGAGGCGGACATTCTCGTGATCAAAATGGGTGGCATGACAGGAATGGTCGATGGACTCCGGTATGCCGAAGCCGTTGCGGCGAAGATGGGAAAACCGGTCTCCGTGAATTGGAGCATTGGTTCCGGCGGTCCGGCAAACGGGACGAATCCGGAAGAGGTTGCCGTTGATGAGTTCGTCAGGAAACCGGGACGAGCGGTGTCTGTCGCGGCCGGCAATGGCGGGACGACGAGGTTCCATAAAGCGGGAAGCATAACGGCATTCGGATCGGATACGATCACCATTCTTGTTCCGCCGTATACTCCCGCGACGGGAAACGACAATGATGTCGTCAGTGTGAGCATGTATACACCGTATGTTTCCGCGACTCCGTTGTCCGCTACGGTCATTTCTCCGCGCGGGATCGTGATCGCGAGTCCGGCCACGACATCACCCGATTCGATCGACGGTGCGATCTCTTTCTACGCATCAAAATCCATCAACCCGGAGTACCATCAGGTCTATATGAGCGTAAAGGACGTCAACGGCAAAACTCCCGCGCCCGGGATCTGGAAGATTGTTGTAAAAAATCCGACAAGCGCGGCGCTGCATACCGATACGTGGGTTTCGTCGTCCCTCGGTGGGAAGCGTGTGACATTCGAGGGCAGCGATAATTTAATGTCGATCGGTCCGCCCGCAACGGCCCGCGGTGCGATCACAGTCGGCGCCTATATCACGAAATGGGACTGGCCGACGATCGCGGGACAATTCGTTCCGCTTGCAGTGGAGGAGCCCGTCGGCGACATCACGACGTACACAAGCCTCGGCCCGACGACGGACGGCCGGCAGAAGCCGGACATCTGTGCGCCGGGGTCGAACATCTGTGCGGCGATGTCTGCGGTCTCGAAGCGCGTCGGTAATCCCACGTACATTGCTCCCGGGAATAAACACTTCGTCGCGGGCGGCACAAGTATGTCCTCCCCTCATGTTGCCGGCGCATGCGCCCTTCTCCTTGCGGCCGACCCGTCGCTCACAGGCGAGGCGGTGAAGTCGCTCCTCCAGAGTTCGGCGTTGACGGATGCATATACGGCGTCGCGTTCGAGTTATTTCTGGGGGAGCGGCAAGCTCGATGTGGCGAGGGCGATGGCGCTGCTCGTATCTCCGTCCTCACGGTTTTCGCGTGCGCTCATTGCGTACGACTCAGCCGGAGCAAGCACCGCGACTGTCGTCACAAACGGCATGCAGGCAGCCCTGCGGCTCAGTCCTCCGGTATCCGGTACGCTCACACAGGCGGTCGTCCGTACGGCGCCGATGGCATCCGGCGGCATCACCGGCACAGGCGATATCGTATGCAGGCTCTATTCGAATGCTGCCGGACTGCCTGGAACACCAATCGGCGGCGAGGCGAGAATCGCACTCTCGTCCCTGAATCCCGGCACGTACAATTATGTGTCGCTTGTCGGCGCCGGTATGCTCGTCGAGAACGCGAAGGAATATTTTCTCGTGATCTCTCCTTCCGTGCCGGGAGATACGCTGACAATCGAGGCGGACATGCACCCGAACACGAATAGGTCGCTTACATATCGCGACGGGGCGTGGAATGATGCGGGGAAGAACTATCGCATACGTGCCGAAGTGTCGTCGCTGCAAAGCTCGACATCGGTGACGGCGGACAACACGATCCCTGCGGTATTCGAATTGAAGCAGAATTATCCGAACCCCTTCAATCCGTCGACAACGATCTCATTTTCCCTTCCGGCGCGGGCGCGCGTGAAGCTGGCGGTCTACGACGTGCTGGGAAAAATCGTCTCGACGCTGATCGACGGCGAAGAAAATTCAGGCGCACACCGGGCCGTATGGAACGGCTGCACGTCGCTCGGACTGCCCGCCGCGTCGGGCGTCTACGTCTACCGTCTCGAATCGAACGGCACGACGCATGCCCGCACGATGCTGCTCATGAAATAACGAAAGATCGTCCATGAATCGCCGGTTCATTGCTGTGATCATCCTCGGGCTCTGTGCATCGATCGATGTGCGGACGGCCCCGCTCAGTTTCATACCCCAGACACTCGTGCAGCCGAACGGCGACACGATCCGCGTCTTCGCGAGCGGCGACGAATACAATAACTGGCTGCACGACAAGGACGGGTACACGATCGTCCGGCATCCGGCGACGGGATATTATACGTTCGCCGTGAGGACGACGGCCGAAGGGGGCATCGGGGCATCGCGATTTATCGTCGGTGTGTCGGATCCCCGTCGGGAGGGACTCGAACCGCATCTGAACATTGCACCGGAGACGATGGAGAACGAGCGACGCGCAGAAGCGCGCAATGCCGAAATGTCTTTGGCACAGATGCCCGGCGCACGCAGCCTTCGGCGCACGCCGTCGGCGGCCGCCGGTGCGATGAATAATATCGTCATCTTCATTCGCTTCGCCGACGATGTCGAATTTACGACTCCGCTGTCGAAGTACAACGACATGTTCAACTCGTTGTCGCCGGCGCCCTCACTC
>JAVBYH010000151.1 GCA_030824175.1 Bacteroidota bacterium
TCTCCAGCCTGTTCCTGACGAGCTCGCACAATGGATACGCGACCGGGCTTCGCGGCTCGGGGCATCGGGAACGGAAGCAATCTCACGCAATCAGGGGGAACCCTGGCGGCAAGCCCTCAACCTCATCATCGCCTGTCTTCCGCTGACTGTCGTCCGCGGGCACGTCACAATGCTCGACGACGATGCGGGATTCTATCGCCGTCCGGCCGAGCTCATCGACGATCTGACGATGCTCGACCGGTCGCTGCGCGACGTTGGCGCCGTACGAGTCGCAGACATCGAACTGTTCAACATCCGCCGGCTTGTCGATTCGATCGGGTTCCATTTGGCGGTGCTCGACATCCGGCAGAACAGCGCATTCCACGACAACGCGGTTGCGCAATTGCTCGCAGCAGCGGGCATCGAGGATACGGACTTTCCCGGGTGGTCCGAGGAGAAGCGCATCGACTTCCTGTCCCGTGAGCTCTCCTCGCCCCGACCGTTCCTGTTGCCCGGTCTCCGTGCAGGGAACGAAGCCGATGCTGTTCTTGATTGCTACAGAGTGCTGAGCGCTCATATCCGCTCGTATGGCGCGGACGGCATCGGCTCGCTCATCGTCAGCATGACAAGAAGCTGCTCCGATCTGTTGACCGTGTACCTGCTGGCGCGCGAGGCCGGCTTGTTGATCTACGACGAAACAGGCTGCCGCTGCCTGCTGCAGATCGTTCCTCTTTTTGAGACAATCGATGATTTGAAACGGTCGCCGGGAATACTGCGGCAGTATCTGGCGCATCCTGTCACGAGGCGCACACTGGGCGCCGCCGCTATGACCAGGCCGCTTCAACAGGTGATGATAGGCTACAGCGACAGCTGCAAAGACGGCGGCATCCTGGCAAGCCACGGCGCACTCTACCGGGCGCAGCTCGAACTCACCGACATCGCCGACGGCTGCGGTATCGATCTTAGCTTCTTCCACGGGCGGGGCGGCTCGATCGGCCGTGGCGCCGGTCCGACGTTCCGATTCCTCGAGGCGCTGCCTCATGGCAGCCTGCGCGGATCATTCCGGATGACCGAACAGGGCGAGACGATCTCGCAAAAATATTCGAACCTGCTCACCGCCACATACAATCTTGAACTGCAGCTGGCCGGAGTGTTCGGCATGACGGCGCGAGCGTCGCGGCAGACCGCATCGGCGCCCGAGCTCGATGCGATCCTCGACTTCCTTGTCGATGCCAGTCGGGAGAAATATGAAGCGCTGATCACGGACGAGGGATTCATGGAATTCTTTTCTCAGGCCACACCGATCGATGTGATGGAGCAGCTGCGGATCGGTTCGCGTCCCTCTCGTCGTACCGGACGCAGGACGCTCGCGGACCTCCGCGCGATCCCCTGGGTCTTCAGCTGGAACCAGTCGCGCTATTTGCTGCCGAGCTGGTTCGGGGCCGGCACGGCGCTCGCCCGACTCAGCGAATTGCACCCGCAGCTTTTCGATCTTCTCTGTGCCGATGTCTCGCGCTTCCCGCTGCTCCGGTATTTATTCATGAACGTGGAACTCGCCGTGCTGCAGGCGGATCGGGACATTATGCATCTCTACGCAGGACTCGTGGAGAGCGCGGAGCTTCGCACGCGATACATGCACACGATCGACGCAGAATTTGAAACGACCGGCATATTCCTCCGACGCCTGTTCAAGGAACCTCTCGCCGAACGGCGGCCCATGCAGTACGCTGCCATGTCGCTGCGGCAGGCGCCGCTTGCAGCCCTGCATCGCCAGCAAGTCGGCCTGCTACGCGAGTGGCGGATGGCACAACTGCTCGATGCCGATAAGGCGAGAACCCTGTTGAATGAACTATTTTTATCCGTCAATGCTATCGCCGGCGGCATCAGGACGACGGGATAGAAGCGGGATAGAATCGTCGGACCGGCGCTTGTGTATTATTCCGAATCTTCTTAATTTCACACATACCGTACGCCGGACAATGAGGTAAGAGTCGATTGTGTGGTTGATACTTTTGTGAGGAAGCCTTTTGTGAATGCCCCGTGCATTTTCAAAAGGCTTTTTTTATTTGTCGAACCAGTCGCTGCGCGGAGGTTCTCGATGAATTGTCGCCGTATCATCCCGTTGTTGGTCCTTCTTCTTTTCGCCACGATGTGCGTTCACACCGGTGCCGCCGCACAAGGCTGGCAGCTGGAGGTGACCGTACAGTCCGATCCGTCGCCATACGTGAGCGACTGGAAGCAGATGAGCGGCGTCGCCGTTGTCCTCCTCTCGAATCGCGATCTGACAGTTCCCACGCCCGTCAACATCGTCACCGAAGCCTTTCAGAACGTGCCGTTCGGCACTCCCGTCTTCAAGAGCCGGATCGAAAAGATCCTGATGCCTTCCTCTGTCATCATGCTGACGAACACGGACATGGTGGAGTTCGACGTGAAGCAGGTGGACGAGGAACTGAAGGACAAGGTGATCCGCTCGGGCCGGCTTCCCGAGGGAATGTATTACGTCTGCGTCACCGTTCTCGACCCGTCGACGGGTGCGGTCTTCGTGCAGAAGAAATGCGCCAGCTTCCGCGTCACGGACTCGGATCCGGTGAAGCTGCTGTGGCCGGAGAACGGATACGCCGAGCCGCTTGCACAGTATCCCGAGTTCAGCTGGACGCCGGTGAATGCGCCGGCGTCCGTCGCGATTACATACAGGTTCACACTCGTCGAACTCCTTACCGGCCAGACTCCATTCCAGGCCATCGATGCAAACCAGCCGCACTTCGAAACCGACGTGGCGGGAGAATTCCTCCTCCGCTATCCGATGTCCGCCCAGGAACTCGTGGAAGGAAAGACGTACGCATGGCGTGTGCAGGCGATCGATGCGAACAATCTTCCTGCGACGCGAAATAAAGGCTTTAGCGATGTGTGGACGTTCACATTCCGTCCGGGTGCTCCACCCGTGCCCAGGGAGCTGGATGTCGAACTCCTCTATCCGGCGGACCGGGATACGATTCCTTGGATGCCGCCGCAGTTGATCGCACGCTTCACGCCGTTCTCCGATTCCGTCACGTCATTATCATACACGCTCACCGTCAAAGGCGAGGGCGAAACATTCGAAGGCCGCCGTTCCTTCACGTGGCCTGCGGGGACAAAGAGAAGCATAGAGGGGGGCGCGCTCACGCTCGTGCTCACGCAGGAGACCGACGCTCCGGCGGCTGCGTTCGCCTGGATGAAAAACCTGAAGCGCGGGATTCGCTACACATGGTCCGTTGACGCGGAAGGCATGTACGACGGTGAGAAAGTCCGCTGCATGTCGGGTGAACGTTCGTTCGTGCTCGGAGCAACGTCTCCGCAAAATGTCGCTACGACACCCGGCAGGGACTCCGTACATCTTACGTGGGATAACGACCGCCCCTCGATGTTGAATCCGACGGAAGACATGGTCACGTCGGCGACGCTGCGTGCCATGTATCGCGGTTCGGCGACGGAACGATGGGCGGCGGAGGTATCGCACGACAGCATGTTCACGAAGAGCGAGTTTATCGCGGCGGCAAAGACACCGGTCTCGTCAACGGGCGCCGATGCGGTCGGCGTGTACGGAACACATGCGCTTTCCGTTCCCAATCGTGACACCGGTTCATTCTTCTGGCGGCCCGTGTGGATTCATCCGGATGCACCACCGGCGACCGATGCCGCCTATCTGACCGGGCCGGTCGGTTCGTTCAGGGTGAAGTCGTCACGCGCCGCGTGCGCCGCGGCTGAACCCGAGGACAAGGTCGCCGCCGAGCGTTCCTTCGCCGTCGGCGAGATCCTGACGATCGGCAAGTTCTCCATGGAAATCAC
>JAVBYH010000175.1 GCA_030824175.1 Bacteroidota bacterium
AGAAGATGATCGTGGGGAGCACCTGGAACGCGAAGAAGAAACCGAGGCTTCCCTGCACAGCGGGACCCTTTGCCAGGCTGCCGAAGACGAACTGGGCGCCGTCACTGGCGAAGGAAAAGACGAAGACGAAGAAGCGGCTGATCTGCTGGAACACGATGCGCCCGATGTCCGTCTTGACGACAAGGAGCGCGAACGCGAATTGGAGTACGATGCCTGTGCCGACGAGACGCCAGTCGATGCGGCGGCGGTTGTTCGAGAAGAGAAATGCCAGACCGATCATCGCCCCAAGGCCGACGAGTCCGCGCACAACAGAGAAAACATCCATAGCGCTCCTTCATTGGTGATAAGAATCAGTGAGGAATGTACGAAGTTTTTTCCTGGTGTGCGATATATTTTTTTTACGCGATCGGACGGCGCAGCTGCATCGCTAGCGTCCATCCGTACCCGAGCATGACGCCCGCGGTGATCATCCACCGCACCGACTCACCCTCGAAGAAGAACGGGCACGCCAGTTGCACGCCGGCAAGCAGCAGGAGCAGATACGCCGTGCGCCGCATCGAGCCCGGCATCACCGACCAGCCGCTTGTGAAGGAACCGCTTGCCTGCTTCGCCTTGTATGCGCGCAGGGCGTTGTTCTGGATCGTGCCGAAGGCAAAGCCGATGAATCCGCCGAGGAGCACGCCGGCGGCGGCGATAAACATTGTGTTGAATGAAGGATACATGATGGTCTCGTTCGATGTGCCCTGCCGCGCGGCGCTCGTCGCGTCCCGCGGCAGGGCGGTCAAATAAATTGTCCGCCTTCCCGGTGTCAGCGGCCCTTGGGATGCGGTGTTTCGGAATACTTGTCGAGCGCAATGCCGCTGTAGCCGTGCATGCCCATTTCGGGAATGTCGAGGCCCTCGATCTCATGCGCTTCGGCCGAACGGTTGCCGACGATCGCATCGATGAGCTTGAAGACGATGAAGGACATGATGGACAGCGTGATGATGCATGTCACGACGCCGATTGTCTGGGCCAGGAGCTGGCTCGTTCCGCCGCCGTAGAACAATCCGGTCACCGTACCGGCAACGCCGTTGAATCCGTCGCCGTACGTGCCGTCGGCGAAGAGCCCGAGCGCGAGGCAGCCCCAGGCGCCGTTCACGCCGTGCACCGAGATGGCACCGACCGGATCGTCGATCCTGATCCGATCGAAGAAGAACACTGCTTCGACGACGAGAAGCCCCGCGATGAGGCCGATGATGACGGAGGCGCCGGCGCTCACAAACGCGCAGGGTGCCGTGATCGCCACGAGCCCCGCCAGCAGCCCGTTCGCCATCATCGTGGGATCGGGCTTCTTCATCCGCACAAGCCACACCCAGAGCGTCGCCGCCATCGCTCCGGCCGATCCGGCGAGCATCGTGTTCACCGCAACGACCGTCAGGCGGAAATCGCCGCCCGCGAGCGTCGAGCCGGCGTTGAAGCCGAACCATCCGAAGGCGAGGATGAACGTGCCCACCATGACGAAGGGAATATTGTGCGCGGGGATCGGATTGATGCTGCCGTCCTTGTTATATTTGCCGTACCGGGGACCGATGAGGTACGCGAACACAAGCGATATCACGCCGCCCTGCAAATGCACGACCGACGAGCCTGCAAAATCGAGATGGCCGTGCCCGAGGCCGAAGTTCACCCCGAGCTGCGCCAGCCATCCGCCGCCCCACACCCAGTTGCCGAAGATCGGATACATCACCGAGCCGATGAAGAGACCGTAGATCATGAACGCCGAGAATTTCCAGCGCTCGGCCGCCGCGCCCGTCGGCACCGTCGCGGTCGTGTCCATGAACACCATCTGGAAGAGGAACAGCGCGAACACCGCGGAATCGTACGCCGCACCCTGGAGGAAGAATCCCTTCCATCCAATGATGCCGAACGGCTTGCCGAAGAGCTCGATCGTTATCTCGTTGTTCAATCCCGCATAGCCGCCGAGCGTGCCGAGGGCGCCGATGCCTCCGAACATGAATGCGAAGCCGCAAACGTAGAAGCCGAGCATGCCGAGCGGATAGATCATGAAGTTCATCGCCATCGTGTGGCTCGAATTTTTCGCCCGGGTCAGTCCCGACTCGACAAGGGCGAATCCGGCCTGCATGAACATGACCATGAAGCCCGTGATCATCACCCAGAGGAAGTTGATGGCAACCTTGTTGTGGCCGACCTGGTTGCCGATCTCCTCGAGCGTCGGCGCGCCGGGTACCGCAGCAGGCACGTCGGTGATCGTGCCGGTCTTCGCCCCGGACGGATCGGGCACCGGATCGTCTGCATAGAGGGACGGCGGCGCGGAAAGGATGACAAGCACCCCAGCAAGCAGGAGCGCCCATCGTGTGTTTCGTGTGAAGAATGTTTTCATCGTGTGTCCTTCAATGGTTTGTATGATGGAGATTCAGTTGTCTTAGAAGAGTACGACAGCGCCAAGGAGCAGTGTCGTCTGATTTTTTTCCGCGCTCGGTGCTTTCTCGTCGAATACCGGATCGCTCGAAATGTCATGCCGGACCTCGCCGCGCACGAGAAGGGCGCTTGTGGCCGCATACTCGTACGTCGCGGTGAATTCCTTCAGGTTCAGTCCCGATACGCCCAGGCCCGTTGCATACCCTTGCGGATCGTCGAAGATCTCTCCGCGCACGGCGAGCGCCGATTTATCACCGACAGCCACTTTCGCATAGAATGCCGCGCCCTTCCACAGTGCGAGTCCCATGTTCGTCTTCGCCTGGCCGTAGTCCGCGTTGAGGGACACTGAAAAGGCGTCGGAAAATTTGTGCGTCACGACAAGATCGACCACGGTGCGCTTCCCCGTTTCGATGCCGGTGAGGTTCTCGAAGCCGTCAATGGCGTTGAGGATGATGCCCGTCGAGCCGGTGACCGCCCAGTTGAGCGTGAGGCCGAGCGTCATATAGTCGTTGTTCTCCGCCCCGGAATTCCATCCGTTCAGGATGTGCGCGGTCGCATTCAGATTCTCAGCCAGCGGATACGAGAGCCTCACGCCGGTGTGATAGTACGGGATGGCCCATGCGAAGAGGAACGAACGGCTGTAGTTCCAGTTGTCCTTGCTCTCGATGACCTCTTGACCCATGTGGGTTGCGAACTTTCCGGCGTCCACCGTGAGCCCGCTCCCGAGGGGGATCACCGCCGTCAGGTACGCCTGCTGCACCATCGAGAGCGTGCTCGAGACACCCGGCTGCACAAGATCGTTCGTCGTGCCGTAGTCGAGGTCCATGCGGAACCCGATAGGTCCCGATTTTTTCTGGAGCACGATCTCGACAAGGCTGAGGGTGAACTGGTTCTCGGCGATGTCGAAATTCCGCAATTGATTCTTGCCTGTCACGGGATGTGCCACATTCTTGCTGTAATACACGTCCGCGAATCCGCTGATCTCGACGGCGGGGACGGGTGCATCCTGTGCACGGACCGTGAATGAGATCGTACAGAGCGCTGCCGCAATAACCACTGTTGCTATCGATCCTGCTTTCATAGGTATTCCTTTCATACATTCATGATTGATCGAGGAGCTAGAGTGCGTCGTCGCCGACCTCGTTGGTCCGCACGCGTATCGCGTCCTCGACCGGAATGACGAAGATCTTGCCGTCGCCGACTTCGCCCGTCTTGCCGTTGGCGACGATGAGCGAGATCGCCAGCTCGGCCTTCTCGTCGGCGCAGACGAGCTCCACCTTGATCTTCGGTACGAAATTCACCGAATACTCGGATCCGCGGTAGATCTCGCTGTGCCCCTTCTGTCTGCCGTAACCGCGCACTTCCGTGATCGTGAGCCCACG
>JAVBYH010000165.1 GCA_030824175.1 Bacteroidota bacterium
CTTGATGTCCATCAGGATGAGGTCGGGATGCGTCTGCGCGATCGCGCTAAAAGTGGTGTCGGCTGACCGCGCCGTACCGGCGATCTCGTACCCGAAGCTGCGAAGTTCCGATTCGATCTCCCGGGCAACGATGAGTTCGTCTTCGACGATGAGTATGTGCGCGCGTTCCATCATGCGGTATGCGGATGTCAGTGCTTCGTTGTCGGTATCGCGAGGACGAATGTCGTCCCCGCGGCCGTGCCGGTGCTGCGGTCGATGGTGCCGTTGAGCTGCGCTGTCAACAGACAGACAAGCTGCAGACCGAGCGTTTGCGTCTTCCTGAAATCGATCTCCGCCGGAAATCCGACGCCCGTATCCGATACGATCAGCCGGAGCGTGGTTCCCCTGTCGGCGCGTGTGACCGTGATGCCGATCTCTCCGCTCGCTCCGTTGGGGAATGCGTGCTTCAGCGAGTTCGACACGAGCTCGTTGATGAGCAGGCCCACATGGATCATTGTGTCGATGTTCACCGCGATGCCGTCGAACGACGGCACGAAGCGGATCGTGTCGTGCCGGACTCCGTAGCTGCTGAAGAGGTACCGCATGAGCGTCGTGATGTAATCGGCAAAATTGATGTCCGTCAGATTCTTCGACTGGTAGAGCTTCTCGTGTATGAGCGCCATCGACTTCACGCGGTTCTTGCTCTCGCGGAAGATGCGCGCGATCTGGTCGTCGTGGATGTGGTGCGCCTGCAGGCCGAGCATGCTCGAGATGAGCTGCAGATTGTTCTTCACACGGTGATGGATCTCCTTCAGCATGGTCTCCTTCTCCTTCAGAGACTTTCTGAAATGCTCCTCCATCCTCATGCGTTCGGTGATGTCGCGCGCGTTCAGCACGATGCCGTGCACGGCCGGATCGTGAAGAAGATTGACGAGAGACCCTTCGAAATAGACGGTCGAGCCGTCCTTTTTGACGCACCGGAATTCCCGGTGGATGATCGCGCCGGGGTGGAGCAGGAACATCTCGGCGCCGTGGAAGACGCGGGGGTGATCGTCGGGGTGAATGAACTCGAGCGCGTTCCTCCCCTGCATCTCGCAGATCGAATAATCCGTCACGCGTTCCCATGAAGGACTGCAGTACTCGATGTTCGTGTCCGCATCCATGAGGACGATCGTATCGGTCGCATTTTCAATCATGAGCGTGAACCGGTGGTCCCTGAGCAGGAGCACGCGCCGTTCGGACTCGAGCAGTTCGATCTTTTTCCGCAGCGATGCGATGACGGCGGATGCGTCCTCTAATGCGGTGTCGGATGTTTCGGTGCGGTTCTCCATTGTGCGGCGGATTATTCTTCCTTGATGATGAAGCCCTCGCCGCGCACGGTGTGGATTAATTTCTTCGGATAATCCTTGTCGATCGAATCGCGGAGGTAGCTCATGTAGACGTCGACGATGTTCGTCCCCGTCTCGAACTTGTATCCCCATACCTGTTCGGCGATCCGCTTGCGTGTGAGGATGGTGTTCTTGTTCCGCAGGAAAAATTCGAGCAGCGAAAATTCGGTCTGTGTGAGCGTGATGACCTTGTCGTTTCTCTTCACGACGCGCTTGATGACGTCCATTGTCAGGTCGCACGCCTGAAGGATGTTCGTGCGGAGCATGCCCGAACGCCGCAGGATCGCCTGGATCCGTGCGAGAAGCTCGCCCGAATCGAACGGTTTCGTGAGATAATCGTCGGCGCCGATCTCGAGGCCGAGGATCCTGTCGTCGATCCCGTCGCGGGCCGAGAGAATGAGCACGGGCGTCGTGTACGATTGCGACCGCAGCTCCCGCAGCACATCGATGCCCGATTTCTGCGGCAGGTTGAGATCGAGCAGCACCAGATGGAATTCGCGCGATGTGATGAGTTGCGACGCCGTGATGCCGTCGAATGCCATCTCGACATCATACCCCGCCCTCACGAGCTGCCGTTCAACGGAACGTGCGAGCCGTTTCTCATCCTCCACAAGCAGAATGGAGATGTTCAGTTTTACGGGTGCGTGTGCCATGCCGACTGTCCCCCTATGAAGTAAAGCCGTCTCCTCATCCGCCTCGTCCCGTCTCCACATTGTACATAAAATAATACTGAAGTAGAACAAAAGAAACAAGTCGCTGTGATCATTTCGTGTCGTACGGGCGGGGGCGCCTGAGGCGCCGCCGCATCTGCAGTTCGTCCCTGCAGTACCGCAGTTAATCACGGGATTTCGGGCGTTCATCTCAAAATTGTTTCCCAGGTGCCGTTCGTCACGTATTTTACACTTGTCATCATCAACATATGTCATCTGTCAATTAATTCCACATATCTCATGAAACCATACGGAGGAAGTTCGACTGTCCCCGACAGGAAGGAAGTGGCGAGAAAACTGCGGGCCTTCGGGGAACAGCATTACGGCACGATGAAGGATTTTGCCGCCGCGCTCGGCATGAATCCCGTGACGCTCCATTCCGGCTATCTCAACAGCCGGAGTCTCCCGGGGCCGGCGCTCCTCGTGAAGCTGATGCGCCTCGGCTGCGACATCCACTGGCTGCTCGCGGGCGATGCGCGGAGGGTGCCGTCGCGCAACGACGACGACCGCGCGCGCAGACTCGAGGAGGAAAACGCGCGTCTGCGCTCGCTCATGCGCGGATCGATCTCACAGTTTTCACAGGTGCTCAACACGACGGCGGTGTAGCGTGCAGGCGGCTGGTTGTTAATTCGTCGGTTTATACTTTTTTCAACGATAAGGAGGTTCTATGCATGGATTGTTGGTACAACGCATCGTAGGAGTGTGCATCGCGATCGTGCTTGCGTCGGGCGTTTCCGCGGCCCAGCCTGAGAGCAATCAGATCCGCGGTACCGTCTCGGATGCAGTCAGCGGAGAGACACTGCCCGGTGTGAACGTGCTCCTCGCCGGCACGTCGCGGGGAACGGTGACGGACATCAACGGAAACTTCTCCCTGAAGCAGCTCCGCGACGGCGCCTATACGGTCACCGTCAGTCTCGTCGGCTACAAGCAGAACACGAAACAGGTGAGCCTCGCCGAAGGGAAAACGCAGACCGTCGACTTCCGGCTCTCGCCGACAAGCGTGCAGATGAACACGGTGGTCGTTACCGGCCAGGGCGTCGCCACCGAGAAGCGGAAGTTGGCGTCGACGGTTGAAACAATCTCGTCGCGCGAGATCGAGGCCGCCCCGGTGAAGACGATCGACCAGCTCCTCCAGGGCCGCGTGCCGGGCCTCACGAGCTTCGCACCGTCTGGCATGCCGGGCAGCGGCGCCCGCATCGCGACGCGCGGCGTGAAGAGCGCGCTCTCGTCGACAACGCCGGTGATCTATGTCGACGGCGTGCGCCTCGACAACCGCGACAGTTACCGTCTGTCGTTTGCCACAGGCGGACAGGTCACGTCGTCCCTCTCCGATATCGTCACCGGCGAAATCGACCGCATCGAGGTCCTGAAGGGCGGCGCCGGCTCGACGCTCTATGGCTCGGAGGCAGCCAACGGCGTCATACAGATCTTCACGAAGAAGGGCATCCCGGGCCCGCCCCGCTGGCGCTTCAACGCCACCACCGGCGCCGATGTGCCCGTCACGAAATTCATGCAGCAGCAGTACACGAAGGACAAGGCCGTACAGAACGGCGCGTTCCAGTCGTACAGCGCCGCCGTTACCGGCGGATCGGACATCATCACGTACACGGCCTCGGGGAAGATCTCCCAGGGCACGGGCATCATCCCCCACGACAAGCTGAAGGACCAGCAGTACACGCTCGCGACCGGCATGCGGGCGCTGCTC
>JAVBYH010000069.1 GCA_030824175.1 Bacteroidota bacterium
CTGCGACGAAAAATTCTGCTGGTTCACGTTGTTCGAGAGCGCGACGACGGAGAGGCGCGTGTTACCGCCGAAGATGTTCATGCTGCCGCTCGTGTTATACTTGCTCTCGTTGCCGACTGCGCCGAAGAACCGGCCGAACTGTCCCTGCCGCCTGTCCGCACGCGTGACGATGTTCATCGTCTTCGTCGTCTGCCCATCGTTGAATCCGGTGAGCTGCGACTGTTCGCTCAGCTTGTCGAACACCTGCACCCGGTCGATGATCTCGGCCGGCAGATTGCGCAGGGCGAGCGTCGGGTCGCTGCCGAAAAATTGCCGCCCGTCCACAAGCACCTGCTGCACGTCCTCTCCCTGCGCCTTCACCGTGCCATTTTCCATCGTCACGCCGGGCATCTTCGTCACGAGGTCCTCCGCCGACGCATCCTTGTTCATCTTGAATGCGGCCGCGTTGTATTCCGTCGTGTCGCCCTTCTGTTCGGCCGGCGGCGTTCGCCCGTGTATGACAACCTCGCCCATCTGCACCGAGCTTTCGGAGAGATCGATGACGCCGAGCGCGCACTCGGGCTTGTCGATGACGATGTCGAGATAAAATTTTGCGTAGCCGATATACGACGCCTCGAGGCGGTACGAGCGGGTCTTTAATCGGTCGATCCTGAAGTTGCCGTCGTTGTCCGTGGGAACGATGTGCGTGTCCTCCGGATCCTTCAGGTTCGTGAGCTTGATATGGACGCCGATGAGCGCGAGATTCTTTTGTTTGTCGACGACCTTTCCACGGACGGTGTACGGTTGCGCGGTGAGGGTGGAGACGGCGAGCATGAAGAGCAGCAGCGTAGAGAGTAACGATCGTGTCATTGTATTCCGAATTCGAAGTGGCCGTGTCACGGCGTTATGTGTGTATGAAGAATTTCATTCATGTAGAACAGGCAATATAAGGGTATGTTCAGTATATCGCCATCCTGACGGAGGTTCTGCAGCGATGACCTCAGCATCAGGTGCGGATGATAATTTTCCCGAAAAACGGAGAGGCTCCTCGATCGCATGTTGACGGACGATTTCACCTCCATTGGCAGCACGTGCGATTCGGCCTGGATCAGGAAGTCAACCTCCGCCTGAGAATCGGATGTCCAATACCGCACTGATCCGAATCCCGCGGCAATCATTTCAGTCAATGCGAAATTCTCGGTGAGTGCGCCTTTGAATTCGGTGAAGAGACGGTTTCCTTCCGCAAGGGCGGAATAGGACAGCCCGGACTTCACTCGCAATAGACCGACATCATGGGTAAAAAGTTTAAATGAGCCGGGATCGTCGTATGCTGTTATGGGCAGCCCCGGGGCGGAGGCCCTGACGATCTGATACATCAATCCGGCATGTTTCAGCCAATGCAGGGCATCCTCATACTCCTTGGCGCGACCGCCTTTTTTGAGGTGTCCGTACATGAATTTTTTATTTTCGCGTCCCAATTGTGCCGGGATGGAATCCCAGATGGAACGGAGCTTCGGTATCTCGCGGCCGGGGGCATGCTTCGCAAAGTCGTTTTCATAGGAGGCGAGGAGGTTCTTCTGCACCTCTTCGACATGTGAAAAATTTTTCGTCGCGAACCACACAGACAGCGCTGCCGGCATTCCCCCTGTAACGAAATAGGTCCTTACGTACGCGATTAATTTTTCAGCGAATACTTCGGGCACAGGATCGGCAAGGCATTTCGTCCTGACGTACTCGAGCAATGCGTCTTCCCCGGCCGCCATGAGAAATTCATCGAATGAAAGAGGATACAGATCGAGAAATTGAACCTTGCCGACAGGGAATGATTCGGTTGAGGATAGGCTGATGCCGAGGAGTGAGCCGGCACAGGCGATATTGTATTCGGGAGCATCCTCTGCAAAGTATTTCAATCTTGTGAGCGCACGTGGCGCCGATTGGATCTCATCGAAAATAATAAGTGTATCGGCCGGGTCCAGCTTCCTGCCATGAAGCGCGGACAATCCTTCGAGAATAAAACCGGTGCTCAGACTGCCGGAAAACAGCGATCCAAGCGACGGATTTTTCTCGAAATTAAAGATCGCAGTGGACGCATACGACGTCCTGCCGAATTCCTTCAGGAGCCAGGTTTTCCCTGTCTGCCTTGCCCCCCGCAGGATGAGCGGTTTGCGGAAAGGGCTAGCCTTCCATTCCAGTAATTTGTGTTATAGTTTCCTTTTCATGGTGTAATTATAGCGAATAGTTACACTTTTATCAATGTAATAATGCATATTATTACACTTTATTGGACATACAAAAAAATGGGCGAGATAAATCTCGCCCTACAATGGATGTGTTATATAGGGGCGTATTGAATTCGCCCCCGGGGAAACACCCTTGTGTTTTATCACTTTTAGAGTACAAACACCCTTGTGTTTTTCGTTTATTAAACGAAATACAATGTTTATTTATTCGAAAGTACGTTGAGGAGGTAGATCAGTGCGAAGATGCCGAGGATGGTCAGAATGATCGTTCGGGCCCACTTTTTAATGTCGTCGTCCATAATGGTTCCGGGAGTTGATAACGATATTTTGGTTCGTTGCGTGTAGGGGCGTATTGAATACGCCCCACGATATGGGCGAGATAAATCTCGCCCTGCTATGAAAATAATCTGACTGTACAATTGGAGCGTGTAGGGCGAAACGGCGTTTCGCCCCGGTTCAACTTTCGTACGATCGTTCGGCAGGGCGAAATATCATTTCGCCCTACAATCCACCGCAGAGAACCGATATTTTCATGCGGAGTCATGAACCCCGCGTTCATGAACGCTACAATATACACAATTTACCGCAGGAACTTTTGCTTGGCGGCGGCCGGAACACGGGAGGCGCCGTCGAGCGAGAACTGGCCCAGGAGCTCCAAGAGGTTCGTCGTCAGCCGGTTGAGGTCCTCCGCCGCGCGGGCGATCTGCTGTGTGCCTGCGGCAGATTCCTGCGTCACGCTCGAGATGGCCTCGATGTTCTTCGTGATCATCTCGCTGGCGCTCGCCTGATCCTGACTCGCAGAGGCGACGCGCGTAATTGTGTCGACGACTTGGCGCGCACCGTCGATGATCTCCCTGAGCGACGTGCCCGCCTTGTCGGCCAGTACTTTCCCGTCCTCGACTTCGCGCTTCCCTTTCATCATCGAATCGACCGCGCCCGATGTGTCCTTCTGTATCTGCCGGATCATCGACGCGATCTCCTTCGTCGCCTTCGTCGTGCGTTCGGCGAGCTTGCGTACCTCGTCCGCCACAACGGCGAATCCCCTGCCCTGTTCGCCCGCGCGCGCGGCTTCGATCGCCGCATTGAGCGCAAGCAGGTTCGTCTGGTCCGCGATGTCGTCGATCACCTGCACGATCTCGCCGATCTGATCGCTCGACTTGCCGAGCGCCTCGACCGTGAGGGCGGACTGGTTCACGACCTCGGAGATGCGGTTCATTCCTTCGATCGTCTCTGCGACGATCTTGCCGCCGCTCGTCGCAGTGGTGCCGGCGGTCTTCGCCGTCTCGGCGGCCACCGATGCGTCGTGCGTCGTGGTGAGGATCGTCTTCGTCATTTCTTCCACGGCCTCGGCGACCTCGCTCGCCTGCTGCGTCTGCTCCTGCGCGCCTGCCGCCATCTGTTCGGTGGACGAACTGATCTGGCTGCTCGCGCTCGCCGTCGCCGCCACCGCTTCGGCGACCTGCTGCAGCGCGGCGTTTAAATTCTTTCCGAGCGCATTGATGCTGTCCACAAGCATTCG
>JAVBYH010000418.1 GCA_030824175.1 Bacteroidota bacterium
AGCCCGGATTGCTCGCCACCACAAAGTCCGCCGCGGCTGCGTGCACATTCGTCATTTTACGCTCGAGGATCTTCATCGAGTCGTCGTAATGTGTCATATTAAAGGTGCCCGCACTTCCGCAACACCACGAGGATTCAGGGAGTTCCACCGGCACGACCCCGGGGATCTGCGACAGCAGCGTTCTCGGCTGCACGGTGACCTTCTGGGCGTGCGCCAGGTGGCAGGCGTCGTGATACGCCACGCGGTGCGCGAACGGCTCGGCGGGTCGTTTCCATTCGAACAGGGCGAGAAATTCAGTGAGATCCACAACGAGCTTCGAAAAAGCCTCGGCCTTAGTTGCATACGCCGAATCGTCCTTCAGATAGTGCCCGTACTCCTTCATGAGCGCCCCGCATCCGGCCGAATTGATGACAATGTAATCGAGGTCGTACCGCATGAACACGTCGATGTTCTTCCGCGCGAGCATGCGCGCCGTCTCGAAGTCGCCGTTGTGCGCCTGCATCGATCCGCAGCAGCCCTGGTCCTTCGGGATGATGATCTCGCAGTCGTTGTGCAGCAGCACCTTCACCGTGTCGTCGTTGATCTTCGAGAACGCGACGTTCATGATGCAGCCGGAGAGGAATCCGATGCGGTATCTGATCTTCCCTGCCGGAAAGAGAATCTCGGGATGCGTCTCGTCGAAGAATTGATCGTCGATCCGCGGCGAGAGTTTCTGGAGCTTCGCTAGCTTCGGCGCCACGGCGTTGAGGATCCCCGTCCTGTTCACGAACCATTCGAGGCCGCCGGTCTGGTAGAAGTGCAGAAGCTTCGCAACGAACTTCAACTGAGCCTTGTTCGAGAGCACGTTCTTCAGGAAGATACGCTTGACGATCGTCGAGAGGAACGAATCCTTTCCCTGCATGGCGATCTGATTGCGCGCGGCTTCTACAAGCGATCCGTACTTCACTCCCGCCGGACAGGCCGTTTCGCATGCCTGGCAGTCCAGGCAGAAGTTCATTTCGTCGATGAATCCCTGCGTCATGTCGAGCTCGCCTTCGGCCACCGCCTTGATGAGGCGTATGCGGCCGCGCGGCGAGGAGCGCTCCCGGCCCGTGAGGGAGTATGTGGGGCATGTGGGCAGGCACAATCCGCAATGCATGCAGTTCGTGATGACGTCGTCGCTCGGTATGTCTATGCCGGTGAATCCGTTCTTCATACGGTGAAGACCTTTCCGGGATTCAACACCGAATTCGGATCGAGCGCCGTCTTGATCGTGCGCATCGCGGTAATGGACTCTTCGCCGGTCACGAGGTGCAGAAACTTCCGCTTCGCGATGCCCGTGCCGTGTTCGCCGGTGATGGTGCCGCCGAGCCGAACGCATTCCTCGAAGATCACTTCGTACGCCTGCTCCACACGGTGCAGTTCCTCCTTGTCGCGTTCGTCCGTGAGGCACGTGGGATGCAGGTTGCCGTCGCCGAAATGTCCGAAGGTGCCGATCTGCACGTTGAATTTTTTTGCCGTCGCGTCGATGATCTCGAGCATGCGCGCGATCTCGCTGCGCGGCACGGTGACGTCCTCGAGGATGGTTGTCGGGCGAGAGCGCGCGAGCGCCGAGAATGCTGCGCGCCGTGCCGTCTTCAGTTTCAACGCCTCCTCGGCCGTCTGTGCGACGACGATCTGCGCGCAATTGTGTTCCCTGCAGACATCGACGACCTTCCGGGCCTCTTCCTCGACGACGGCCGGGTGCCCGTCGACCTCCAGGAGCAGCAGCGCGTCCATGTCCCGCGGCAGCCCGAGATGCGCGAAATCCTCCACGCAGTTGATCGTCGTGTTGTCGAGGAATTCCACCGTCGCGGGAATGATTTTCTGCGCGATGATGGCCGAGACGGTCTTCGCCGCTTCCGCTCTCGAGGTGAAATATGCCACCATCGTCTTGCTCGTCTCGGGTTTTGGGATGAGCTTCAGGATGATCTTCGTGAAGATGCCGAGCGTGCCCTCCGACCCGATGAAGAAATCCTTAAGGTTGTAGCCGGCGACGTCCTTCACGGTCTTACCGCCGCAGGTGATGATTGCGCCGTTCGGCAGCACGACCTCGAGGCCCATAACGTAATTTTTCGTGACACCGTATTTCAACCCGCGGAGTCCGCCGGAATTTTCGGCGACATTGCCGCCGATCGTGCTGATATTCATGCTGCCCGGATCAGGCGGATAGAACAATCCGAGCCGTTCCACTGCCGTGTGAAGCTGGGATGTGATGACGCCCGGCTCCACAGTGGCCGTGAGGTTCTCCTCGTCGATCTCGAGAATCTTGTTCCAGTGGTTCATCAACAGTACGATCGAGCCCTCTGTCGGGATCGATCCTCCGCTCAGTCCGGTGCCGGCGCCCCTCGGCACGATGGCGAAGCGCTCCTCGTTGGCGAGCCGTACGAGCGCCGCAACGTGTTCCTTCGTCTGCGGTGTGACGACCGCGTCGGGTTTCTGAACAAAGAGGGGCGTGCCGTCGTACGCGTACGTGATGAGGTCTTCCTGCGCGGTCGAAAGGTTCTCTGTACCAACGATGGCGCCGATCTTTTGGAGGGTTGAGGGGGTGATCATACCAGTATGATTTCTATTTTGTTCTCTGTATATTGTGCCGTATTAATCATTTAAAGATAGCGATAACAAGCGCTACAATCAACGAACATATTTTTACAGGAGATGGTATGGCAAAACTCGAACGGCGATCGTGGGCGGAACCTTTCAAGATAAAGGTCGTCGAACCCCTGAAGATGACCACCCCGGACGAACGCCTCGCTGCGATCGAAGAAGCCGGATACAACACATTCCTTTTACGGTCCGAAGACGTCTATATCGACCTGCTCACGGACAGCGGCACGAATGCGATGAGCGACAATCAGTGGGCCGGCATGATGCTCGGCGACGAAGCCTACGCAGGCAGCAAGAACTACTATCACCTCGAAGAGAATGTTCGGAAGTATTACGGGTACAAGTATCTCGTGCCCACGCACCAGGGCCGCGGCGCGGAGAACCTCATATCGCAGATCCTCATCAAGAAGGGCGATTACGTCCCCGGCAACATGTACTTCACGACGACGCGGCTTCATCAGGAGCTCGCCGGCGGCACGTTCGTCGACATCATCATCGACGACGCGCACGATTCGCAGAAGCTCCTCCCCTTCAAGGGTAACGTCGACCTGCAGAAGCTCGAGGACCTCATCGCACGTGTCGGTGCGGACAAAATCCCATACGTCTCCGTTGCCGCAACCGTGAACATGGCGGGCGGACAGCCCATTTCAATGGAGAACCTGAAGGCCGTCCGCACACTCACCGCCAAACACGGCATCAAGGTGATCATGGACGCGACGCGCGCGGTCGAGAACGCGTACTTCATCAAGACGCGCGAGGCGGGATACGCGGAGGCGACGATCGCCGAAATCCTCCTCGAAATGTGCTCGTACACGGACGGCGCCACCATGAGCGGAAAGAAGGACCTGCTTGTGAACATCGGCGGCTTCCTTGCGCTGAACGATTACGACGTGTTCGAGGAAGCGCGGAACATGGTCGTCGTGTACGAGGGCCTGCACACGTACGGCGGACTGGCCGGACGCGACCTCGAGGCGATGGCCCGCGGCATTGTCGAAGCGGTGCAATACGATCACATCAAGGCGCGCATCGGACAGGTGGAATATGTCGGCGAGAAGCTCCTGAGCATCGGCGTGCCCATCGTGCAGCCGATCGGCGGGCATGCGATCTTCCTCGACGCGAAACAGTTTTATCCGCACATTCCGCAGACGCAGTTCCCGGCCCAGACGCTCGCGGCCGAGCTCTATCTCGATTCGGGGATCCGGGCCATGGAGCGCGGCATCGTGTCCGCCGGACGGAACAAGGAGACAGGCGACCACTATTATCCGAAGCTCGAACTTGTGCGTCTCACGTTCCCCCGACGGGTCTATACGCAGGCCCATTGCGACGTGCTCGCGGAATCCGTCGAGTCCGTGTTCGAGAACCGCGCGACAATCCAGGGACTCAAGATGGTGTACGAACCGAAATATCTCCGGTTCTTCCAGGCAAAATTCGAACGTCTGTAAGGTCCACACGACACAGGCACACGTCAGAAACAACAAGACCGCACTCAACATGCGGTCTTGTTGTTTTCCCTGTATCGTTCACAGCAGGCTCAGTTAAAGAAGCCGAACATGAGTCCGCCATTGATCGTGACGCCGTCAGTTTTCAGGTTCGAGGGCACGTTCTGGATCTCATCGTTGCCGTTCAATTCCCACGTCGCATTGAACAGGATCGGATACCCCACCCCGACGCGCACCTGCATCCAGGTTAGAATGGAGTATTCTATGTTCAGATGCGGATTGAACGCCACGAACGTGCCGGCGAGCGACCGGTTCACGTTGACGGTCGGGGCATTGGTCCCGTATTCGTTCCAGAGGTCGCCCCATTTTTTAAATCCGCCGTCGTCGCGCGACATTTCGATCTCGATGGTGCCGCCGCCGATCGTGAAACCGCCCGCGATGTCGAGATGGTTAGACACCGGCACCACATAATCCATGAGAAAGCCGCCGTAGGTAACATTGTAGTCAACATCTTTTTTAACGGAGCCGGCGAGCGTGCTCGCGGACTTGTGACCGCCGGTGCCGAATCCGCCGATGCGGAGGTTCGGCAGGAACATGATGTAGCCGTACCCTTCGCCGCCGACGAGGAGCATCGGATCCTTGTTCAGTTCAGGCATCCCGATACTCTTCAGCGTCTTGTTGATCTCATCGTTCTTGAACAATCCCAGCGAGGGTACCACGCCGCCGGCCCCTCCGACCTTCACCCTTCGCGGTTCCTTCCACTCATTGGTGTCCTCAATGCTCTGTTGCGCGCTGACCGGTGCCGCCGAGGCGAGCACAATCAGGCATGCGATCATCATCCACCGTTTCATAGCTATCTCCCCTGTTAATAATCATGAATTTTCAATTCATTTTTTGTGTAGGGCGAAATGATATTTCGCCCCGTCGCATACACCGTATAACGCATCCCCGCTTCTTTTGTTTCACCCCGCACACGTGCACGCCGCCCTTTTTTCCACACCGAACTTGTGCGTTTCCATCGTGAGCGCGTCGAACACGAGCATTTTTCCGAGGAGAGGCACGCCCGTTCCAAGGACGTGCTTGATGGCCTCCGCAGCCTGTATGCTGCCGATGATCCCGGGCAGAACGCCGATGACGCCGGCCTCGTCGCACCGGAAGATCACGCCTTCCTCAGGCGGCTCGGAATAGAGACAGCGGTAGCACGGTCCGGTTTCGCCGCAGAGCCCGAGGACGCGGCCCTCGAACCTGTGTATGCTCGCCTCGATGAGCATCTTTCGCGTGCGCGCGCATTCGTCTGAGATGACATAGCGCGTCGTAAAATTGTCGCTGCAGTCGAGGATGATATCGTACGGAGCGATGAGTCCGGTCGCATTCTCTTCGGCGATGCGCACGGGGATCGCATCGATGGCGATCGTGGAATTGAGGGCGCGGAGCTTCTCGGCGGCACGGACCGCCTTGCCGGCGCCCTGGTCGGCTTCTCCGTAGAGGATCTGCCGCTGAAGATTGGAAAGATCCACCGTATCGTTGTCGACGATGCCGATTCTTCCGACACCGGCGGCTGCCAGGTACAACAGCGCCGGAGAGCCAAGGCCGCCCGCCCCGATCACGAGCACACTCGCATCGAGGAGCAGTTTCTGGCCGCGCATGCCGATGCCCGGAATCACCATTTGCTTCCGGTAGCGCCGGATGATGTCCGATGATTCCATATTATAATCCGAGCGTTTCCGCTTCCTCGGTTAACGCCTCGATCACGAATTGAATGTGCTCGTCGAGCGGCACACCGATTTCCGCCGCCCCCGCGACGATGTCTTCACGGCTCACGGCCCGTGCAAATCCCTTGTCCTTCATCTTCCGCTTCACCGATCCCAGCTCAACTTCCGCCATTTTCCTGTTCGGCTTCACGAGCGCGCAGGCAGTGAGAAAGCCGGAGATTTCGTCGCACGCGAAGAGGGCCTTCGCCATGAGCGACTCGCGCGGCACGTTCGTATACGAGGCATGGCCGAGAATTGCCGTGCGGATTTCCTCGGCATACCCCTTCTCCTTCAATATCTCCGATCCCTTGAACGGATGATCCGGCATCGTCGGATACATCTCGTAATCGAAATCATGGAGCAGTCCGACGATCCCCCATGTGGTTTCGTCCTCGCCGAATTTGCGCGCGTACGCGCGCAGTGCGATATCGACTGCGAATGCATGCTTGCGAAGGCTGTCTGATTTCGTGTATTCAAAAAGAAGCGCGAGGGCGCTTTCCCTGTCTGATGCCGTCATTATGCGGTTCCCGTCGTGGAGGATGGACAAAATGAATTGAAGACGCACTCCGGACACTTCGGAGAACGAGCGATGCACACGGCTCTTCCATGAAGAATGATCGCATGCGAGAAAAAGATCCATGAATTTTTCGGGACGATGGCGTTGAGGTCCCGTTCGATCTTTTCGGGATTGTCATTGTCGGTGAGTCCGAGCCGGTTCGAGAGGCGTATCACATGCGTATCGACGACGACACCCGAGGGGATGCCGAAGGCGCTGCCGAGCACGCAGTTTGCCGTCTTGCGGCCCACACCGGCGAGCGATTCGAGCGCCTCCATCGTGTTCGGCACCTCTCCGTTGTAGCGGTCAACGAGCGCCGCCGCGCACGCGATGATGTTCTTCGCCTTGTTCCTATAGAATCCGGTGGAACGTATCATGTCCTCGAGCTCCGCCGGATCCGCCTTCGCAAAGTCCCGCGCCGTGTGGTACTTGTCGAAGAGCGCGGGCGTCACCATGTTCACGCGCACGTCCGTGCATTGCGCCGAGAGAATTGTCGCAACCAGCAACTGCAGCGGCGTCCGATGCTCGAGCGCCGTATGCGCATCGGAATAATGTTTCCTGAGCAGCGGGAGTATCTTTTTTATCCGCTCTTTCTTCGCTTCCGTCGTGTCGGTCTTTTTTGTCATCGATGGATCGGGCCCTGTCTATCCTGAATATGGCCGGACTGTCTCCCGGCCGCCTGTGAAAATAATATACACGTCGGATGGGTCACTTGCAATGTCGGCGCCATGTAGGCGCCGCGAAAGAAGATTGGGCGCAAGTATAAACGCACAAACGCCTCATAGTGGTGAGCTATGAGGCGTTTGATGTGGTGTGCACCCACCAGGACTCGAACCTGGAACCCAATGATTAAGAGTCATTTGCTCTACCAATTGAGCCATGGGTGCGGTGCGTTTCTCTCGAAACGTGTTACTAAAGTACTGCTTTTTTTTTTCTAAGTCAACAACGCAGGCAACTTTTTCGTCGCCTTGCACTACTTTTTTTCACATTGTTATGTCGAGCTGCATGTGGAACTGCAGAAGCGGATATGGATCCTGATTCACGATGTCGAATGGGAGGATGATCCGCTCCCCTGCGACGAATCGTACGTCCTCCATGAGCTGCACGAACACGCCGGGCGTGAAGCCCACGATCCACTGCGAGGCGGTCGCCCTCCTGTCGTTCGTAAAATAGAACGGGCCGAGGCTCGTCTCCGGCACATAATCGACAAAGCGCTGTTTCGTCACGTACGCGTTGACGAAAAAATTCACCGGCCACGACTGCCGCGTCGTGTTCACGGTCAGGCTGCCGAAGAGGTTGAGGTGGTTGTCCCTGTCGCTGTCCAGATAGAGCGACGTATCGCGCGAATCGTTTGTCTGTTTTACGACGACACGCGTGAGCGAACTGTAATGATTCGGGGTCGATTGCACGCCGAAATCGAAACGCACCGCCTGGGTCTCCTTTTCGTTGAAGATGCCGATGCCCGCAGACCATCCCCCGTACGTGCGGCCATAGAGACTCGAGATGCTCATGCCGAATCCGAGTGCCGCATGATGGGATACGACATAATCGACATCGACGCCCCCCTCCATTTTAGGGATCCTCCACTTCAGGTTGTTGTCCGCGGGGGCCGAAGCGCGGTATGTCTCGGATTCGCTCAGTTCGAGGATGCCCGTCACGGTGTGTGTGAACGGCAGCGCGAGATGCGGCGTGATTGTGAAACGGTTCGGCTGAGCATCGCATGTGATCCTCACCGGAGGCACGGCGGCAGGGGCCGTGACATCGACATTCACGAGTGTTACAGACTCCGTGACACCGCAGCCGCCAAGCCCGAATACCGCTATCAGTACTGCGAACGACACGCATCGATGCGCCCATGCCATATGGATCTTCATAGTGTTCTCCGTAAATGAACAATAACCTAGGAAATTTCCAGGAAACATTCAATCAGATTCCTCCGCCCGATCGAGGGCCTGCTTGTCCGCCGTCACACACCGTTCAATAAAAAAAATGCCGCTCCCCGATGTGAGGAACGGCATTTTTTAATGTTCAATTGCACTATCACACAGCCCGGTACGAAGCGAGTGCGCGCGTGTGAAGGCCTTCGATCTTACTGTCCCTGAGCGGGAGCCGGTGCGGGCTGCTGCTGGGGCACCGAAGCGGGCGGCACGGAGGACTGACCCGACTGGATCACGCTGTCCGTTGCTTTCGCACCTTTTCCGGGAAGGAAAAAAATGTTGGTCAGAAGCGCGATGATGATGAACGCCGCAGCCAAATAACTTGTTGCTTTAATAAGAAAGTCGGCTGTTCGTCGCACACCGAACACTGTGCCGATGTTGCCGCCTCCGAACGATCCGGCAAGACCGCCTCCCTTGCTGTTCTGCATGAGAATGGCGATCGTGAGGAAAAAGCAGATGATGATTTCAAGAATGATCAAAAAGGTGTACATGGCGCTTCCTTATCAAAAATATGTTGACACAAATCTAACAATTTGCTACTCTAAATGCAAGATGAAATTTTTCGAAACACACTTTTTCCACAGGTAAGAGCAACACTATGCAGGAACAGCGAATCATCCACGGCCGCGGCATGACGCGGCGCGACTTTCTCCGCACCGGCACCATCGGGATCTCCTCACTCGCCTTCGTCGGATCGTCATACACGATTTCAAGCAACGAGGACTATGACCTCGTCGAGCGCATCGTCACAATTCCGCGGCTGCCGGAGGCGTTCAGGGGATTCTCCATCGGATTGTTGAGCGATATCCATTCGAGCGTCTTCATGAACAAGGAAGACATGGATGCGTACGTGATGGCCATGAACGCCCTCTCCCCCGATATCATCTTTGTGACGGGCGATTTCGTGAACAGCAAGACGAGCGAGGTGTATCCCTTCGTCGAGTCCTTCTCGCAGTTGAAGGCGCCGCACGGCGTCTGGGGCGTGCTCGGAAACCACGATTACTTCGCCGATGTCGAAACCGTATCGAAGGAAGTCGACGCCTGCGGCGTGAAACTCCTGCGCAACGACGCCGTAACTGTTGCCATCGGTTCATCGGTCATCAATATCGTTGGCGTCGACGATATCGGTCGGGGCGCCAGGGCCTCGGAATACATCGGCCGCGCGCTTTCCTCCGTCACAAACGCCGCACCGAGGATCCTGCTCTGCCACAAGCCGTACTTCATGGAAGATTTTTCCGCGAATGCGTTCGATCTCGTGCTCAGTGGTCATACGCACGGGGGACAGATTGTCTTCGCGAAGATTAACGACACATATATCACTCCGGCCTCGTTGTGGTCGAAGTATGTGTGGGGACTCTATCGCCACAACGACACGCAGCTCTACGTCAACCGCGGTCTAGGCTCCGTCGGCATACCGTTCCGCATGAACTGTCCGCCGGAACTCACGAAGCTCACGCTGGCATGAACTGGCATGAAAGAGACATGCGATTTTTCCTGAGGCATGAAATAGGTGTTGAAATTCGACGGTGATTTGTCTATATTTTTCGGCAATTCAATATTCGTCTCATCACTCATGCCCTCTTTCTATGGAAGTCACACTGCATTCAACGCCGCAAAACACAGGATGGATCGAAGCCGTTGTCGGTTGCATGTTCAGCGGAAAAACTGAAGAATTGATACGCCGTCTCCGCCGCGCGCAGATCGCCCGGCAAAAAGTCCTGATCTTCAAACCGAAGATTGACAATCGTTATAGTGCCAATCAGATCGTGTCGCACAGCGAACAATCGCTCGTCTCCACCGTCATCGAAAATGCTGAGGAGATCCTCGCTCTCGCCGCCGACGCGCAGGTGATCGGCATCGATGAAGGACAGTTTTTCGGCGCGAACCTCATCGAAGTGTGCGAACAACTCGCCAACAGCGGGAAGCGCGTGATCGTCGCGGGCCTCGACCAGGATTACCGCGGAAAGCCCTTCGAACCCATGCCGGCGCTCATGGCGGTATCCGAATATGTCACAAAGACGCTTGCCATTTGCATGGTCTGCGGGAATCCCGCCGATCGGACACAGCGCACAACGGACTCGCATGAGCGCGTCGTCGTCGGCGCAAAAGGCGCATACGAAGCACGCTGCCGACACTGCTTCGAACCGCCGAAGGAATAACACATGACAATTACCCTTTCAGAATCGATCGACGCTATCCGATCGCGGGCGCCGCTGGTTCCCACCATCGCACTCGTGCTCGGTTCCGGGCTGGGCGATTTCGGCGATCATCTCTCGAACACTATTTCCATCGGCGCCGGCGAGATCCCCCATTATCCCATGTCGTCTGTTTCAGGGCATGCGGGAAGGATACTCTTCGGAACGCTCGAGGACGGGGGAAGGAAAACGACGCAGCTCGTTGTGTTTCAAGGGCGCGTACATTACTATGAATGCAGCGATCTCGGGAAGGTTGTGTATCCGATACGCGTCGCGCGCGCGCTCGGCGCCACAACGCTTTTCGTCACCAATGCCGCGGGCGGCGTTAATCGTCTTTTCACTCCCGGCGATCTGATGTTCATCCGGGACTACATCAATATGACAGGCGAGAATCCGCTCATCGGCCTGAAGGGCGCCGTGGGGCAGAGAATCCGGCCTGCATTCGATCCGGAACTCCTGGCCATAGCCCGGCGGACCGCCTTGAACCATGCCATCCCGACACAGGACGGCGTCTATTGCTGGACGAAGGGGCCCACGTACGAAACGGCGGCGGAAATACGCATGATGGCAGGTGCCGGCGCCGACGCCGTGGGAATGTCGACAGTGCCCGAAGTGATCGCCGCATCCCAGCTTGGCATGCGAACGCTCGGCATCTCGTGCATCACGAACATGGCCACCGGACTCTCGAAGGAGAAATTGTCGCACGCCGAGGTCACCGAAACGGCCAATACGGTGAAGGCGAATTTCACGCGGCTGCTTACAGAGATCCTGTTCGCCCTATCCTGATTCCGCCCCCTTTCGCTTATACGCTTCGAGGTCCGCATATGCCTCCTTCAGGCAGTCCGGACACAGCGCATGGGTAAATCGATCCCGCCGCATCCATAATGTCTTCCTCCCTGGAAACCCGGACCCAACGTATCCGGTCGTCGGGACGAAACCACGTGAGCTGCCGTTTGGCGAAGCGTCGCGTGTTCTGCTTCATCAGTTCGACCATTCGGTCGAGCGAAATTTCGTGTCGAAGGAACGCGAAGGCTTCCTTGTAACCGACTGTTTGCAACGACTTGAGGCGTTCGTCGAATCCCAATTCAAGAAGCATCCGGACCTCGTCGAGGAAGCCCGACTCGAGCATGCTGTCCACGCGCCTGTTGATCCGTTCGTAGAGGAGCTTTCTCTCCCATTCTATTCCGACGAACGAGGCGTCGTAGAGTTCCGCGCGCTGCTGCCGCTGGTGGTGAACCGTAAGGGGAATGCCGGTGGCTTGGTAGACTTCGAGCGCGCGGATGATCCTGCGCGTGTTCGTGGGCAGCATTCTAGCGGCCGCTTCCGGGTCCACCGCCCGTAATTCTTCGAGCAGGCGGCCGCCGCCCTCCGCTTCCATGCGTGCCTCAAGGACGGAGCGGATCGCGGGTTGTATGGGAGGTCCGTCGAACAATCCATCGACGAGCGCCTCAACATAGAGACCCGTCCCTCCCGCTATAATCGGTATTTTTCCACGAATGATGAGGTCGGTAATCGTCCTACGTCCCTGCTCGGCAAAGTCGCCTGCTGAAAAATGGACATTCGGTTCGAGGATATCGATGAAATGGTGCGGTATGCTCCGGAGCTCGGCAGGAGAGGGCTTGGCTGTCCCGATTGTGAGATGTTTATAGATCTGCCGGGAGTCGGCCGAGAGGATCTCCCCGTTGAGACGGCGGGCGATCTCTAGTGCCAATGCGGTCTTGCCCGAGGCGGTCGGACCGACGATGCAGAGTATTTTGGGGAGGGCGTGTGCCATACTCGCCGTTACCAGGCGTTCTTTCCGATAAGGGGAACAAACTTAAATCCGCTTTCCTGCCTCAGCGTGAACTTGTCCCCCGCCCTGCTGAGCATCATGATTGTCTGTGTCTGTTTGTCCCCGACGGGTATCACCATACGGCCGCCGTCGGCGAGTTGGTCGCGCAACGGATCCGGTATTGTCGGGGCGCCGGCCGTCACGATGATGCCGTCGTATGGCGCGTACTCGGGCCAGCCGAGCGTGCCGTCTCCCGCCTTGGCGAGCACATTCACACGGAGCTGGTCGAACATTTTCCGCGCGTGTGTGAGCAGCGGGAGGTGTCGCTCGACGGTGTAGACCCTGCACCCCATCTCTGCGAGCACCGCCGCCTGATACCCCGATCCGGTGCCGACCTCGAGGACCCTGCTTCCGCGCTTGAGGCCGAGCGCCTGTGTCATGAATGCCACAGTGTACGGCTGCGAAATGGTCTGGTCGTACCCGATGGGCAGCGCGGTGTCCTCGTACGCGCGTGCTACGAAGAGCGGGCCCACGAACTTATGGCGTTCCACCGCACCGATCGCCGCAAGCACACCGTTGTCCGTAATATTCCGTTCGCGAAGCAACTGCACCAGTTCAAGCCGTTCAATTTCAAATCGTGTCACGTCTGCAATCCAATCTTCGCTTAGTCTGCCATCAGCACGCTGATGAACTTTTTCGTTGTGTGCCAATGCGTCATCGAACTTTTTTCACCGGCATAAATAGTATCGATCGGCAGCGCGCCGAACGTGCATCCGACGGCAGCCGCCCGGATAATGAATTCCGTTTCCGCCTCGAATCCGTTGGACGTCGTCCTGACCGCGCGGAGGGCGCGTGCATGGATGAAGCGGAATCCTGACTGGCTGTCCTCGATCGACGCGGCCGTGCGCGCACACACAAGGAACGTCGTGATCAGGTTCGAGAGGCGGCGGTGGACCGGCATTCCCTTCAGGGAGTGCAGCCGGCTGCCGATGATGATGTCCGCGTTCGTCTCAGAGAACGCGGCGAGGAACCGGGGGATGTCCTCGGGCTTATGCTGCAGATCCGCATCCATCGTGACGACGCCGTCGTACCCGTGTTCGAGGGCGTATGCGCACCCCGTTCTGAGCGCGGCACCCTTTCCGCGGTTCACGTCGTGCGAGAGGACCACCGCACCGGCGCGGGCGGCCGTTTCCGCCGTCGCGTCGCGCGAGCCGTCATTGACGACGATCGTGTGTTCACGGGGATGGACGAGGCTGGAGCGATGGAGCAATGCATCGAGTGATGAAGAGGCATTGTACGCTGGAATGACGACTGCAATGTTCATGGTTACGATTCTGCGCGAAGCGCTTCTTTTACATTCGTGAGCGATCGCTGCATCGAGAGCACCAGGCGTTCACGAAGTTCCTTGCGGAGTTCCTGAGGCGTCAGGTTCCGGAGCAGGAATCCGTTCTCGGCGAGCGAGATCGATCCCGTCTCCTCGGAAATTATGACGGACACCGCGTCCGTCTGTTCCGAGATGCCGAGCCCCGCGCGATGGCGCATGCCGAGCACGATGTCGCCGATGCGCGTGTTCGCAGACAGCGGCAGCGTGCAGCGCGCGGCCTCGAGTATCCTGTCGTTCACGATCACCGCGCCGTCGTGCAGAGGCGCCTTCGGATTGAAGATCGCCAGCAGCAGCGAGCGGCTGATCTGCGCGTTCAATTGGATGCCGGTTTCGACGAACGACTTCATGCCTGCCCCTCGCGAGACGACGATGAGCGCCCCCTGACGTTTCTTCGAGAGCTCGGCGGCGGCGCTTGCGATCTCCTCGATCGATTCGTTCACATTTAAACGCAGGAACATGCGCACGAAGCGGTTCCGTGCCACCTGCGACAACACCCTGCGAATCTCCGGCTGGAAGAGGATGATGAACCCGACGACCCAAATGTCTGTCAGCGTCTGCAGTATCCACCCCATCGCCTTCAGGTTGCCCGCGCGCGACAGGAACGAGAGCGCGATGATCACCATGAGGCCGATGAAGATCTGCACGGCCACCGTTCCGCGCAACACCACATACAAACGGTACAGAATGAACGCAACGAGCGCGATATCGATGCAGTCGATCAGTGTAACGCTGATAAAGCCGATCTTGAATAATTCCATGGGGTCGTCAGTCTGTTGTCATGCATGCACCACGGCATCGGTCATCATCGCCACGCGCTTCATCCGTAGCACGTCGTGAACCCGCACGATGTGCGCCCCGTTCATGATCGCCATCGCGACCGTCGCTCCCGTGCCGTCGTTGCGGTCGTCCGTCTGCGTGCCTGTGGCCGTGCCGATGAATCCCTTGCGTGACGTGCCGACGAGAATGGGGCAGCCGATGTCCTTCAGCCGTGCGAGGTGTTTCAGGAGCAGAAGATTGTGATGATACGTCTTGCCGAATCCGAATCCGGGATCGATCATGACGGTCTCTATGCCGGCCTCGCGCGCCGCCCGCACTCGTGCGGCAAGGTGCCCGGCCACCTCCTCCACCACGTCGTCGTAGTGCGGATGCTCCTGCATCGTCGACGGCGTGCCCTGGATGTGCATCGCGACGAGGGATGCATGATGCCGTGCGATTACCGCCGCCATGGCGGGATCGAATGTCATGCCGCTGATATCGTTGATGATGTCGACCCCGGCCGCAAGCGCCGCCTCGGCGACCTCAGCCTTGTACGTGTCGACGGACAGCAGGACGCCGTCCAGCTTCCTCAATTCCCTGACCACGGGCAGGATCCGGTCCAGCTCTTCCTCCGCGGTGACCGCTGCAGCCCCGGCGCCGTACGCGCCCTTCGGCCGTGTGGATTCGCCGCCGATATCGATGATGTCGGCCCCGTCGTCGAGCATCCTGCGTCCATGCGCGGCCGCCGCCGCAGATGATACATACATGCCCCCGTCTGAAAACGAATCGGGTGTCACGTTCAGGATCCCCATGATGAGCGTGCGGCGCGAACAGTCGACGATCTTGGTACCGATACGCATGTCCATGACTTTCTCGCAATATATCCAATTCACACGGGTTTAGCAATAAAAAACCCTCGTCACCGAGGGTCTCTACTTACGCTTTCTTCTTCGCGCGCAGCGCTCTTGCTTTTTCCTTCAGTTTCAATCTGCGCTTGCGATGTTTTTTCGAAACATGCAGTCCTTTTTTGTTCATGATCTTCCCTTTGCATTTAACATGTGTATCGGTTGTTCTGTTAGTATCTTCGCATTGTTTAAAATATCCAAAAAAATCGAAGGAATCAAGGGGAATCTACCGGATTGCAACATATCCGTCGTTCACGATGATCGTGTCGATTCGGTTCTTGTCGTTCAGCAGCGGAAGCATCAGCTCGAAATGCCGGATGAGGAACCGGAGACGGGTGTTTTCCGAGGTCATCGTGAGGAAGAGCTGGCGCTGCACCATTTCAAGACCGGCCTTCTGCACCATGACAAACGAGAGGCAGGAGCTGTCGGGAAATGCCTCAAGAGACTGTACAGTTCCCTTGAACGCGATCGTCACGAACTTGTTGTATAATGAGGCCGCTTCATCCACGAGCGCATGGTCCACCATTTCCGTCGCGTCGTCATAGTACGAGATGCTGCCGATTGAGTACGCGTGCCGGGTGTCTGCAAATCCGTGGAGGGTGTAGCGGCGGGCCCCTTCCACGACGATCTCCATGGTGCCGTCCGCATGCCGCTCCAGGACCTCCACCACGCGCGCAACGCACCCGATGGAGCGGATCTTGTTCTCGTACATGAGGTTGATGCCGAATGCCGAGTTCGCCGCAATGCACTCGTTGATGAGCAGCTTATAGCGCTCTTCGAAGATGTGAAGCGGGAGCCGCGATCCGGGAAACATCACGACAGACAACGGGAAGAGCGGCAAGAGTGTCCGTTGGGAACTGGGCATAGGCAGATGGAGTGCATCGTGTTTGTGAACACAGCGCGTGCAGCGGAGGGCCCGTACGTGATGCACGGGCCCCTCACCGCGATTATTTCGACGCCATCTCGAAGCGTTCAACGACATCGTTCCAGTTGACGACGTTCCAGAACGCGCCGAGGTAATCGGCCCGGCGATTCTGATATTTCAGATAATATGCGTGTTCCCACACGTCCACCGTCAGGAGCGGAACATGGCCGACTGAGAGCGGCGTGTCCTGGTTTGCTGTCGATGTGATGGCCAGCTTGCCGCCGCCATCGAGGATGAGCCATGCCCAGCCCGACCCGAATCGGCCGAGGCCGGCCTTCGTCAGTTGGTCCTTCAATCCGTCGAACGATTGGAATTCTTTCTTCACGGCATCGGCGAATGCGCCCGTCGGAAGCGGGACGTCCTTTTTTAGCTGTTCCCAGAACATGTTGTGGTTTACGACACCGCCGCCGTTGTTGCGCACCGCCGTCTGTACCGCTTCGGGAAGCGACTGGAGATCGGAGATCAATTCGACCGGCGACTTCGCCTGAAGCTCGGGATAATTGGTGACGGCATTGTTCAGGTTCGTTACATACGTCTGGTGATGCTTGTCGTGATGGATCTCCATCGTCTTCGCATCTATGAACGGTTCGAGTGCGTCGAACGCGTAGCCGAGGGGTTGAAGAGTGTATGCCATGAGACTTGATCCTTATGTTTGATGATTGATTGGGTAGTTACATATTCAGTGCGAGCTTCGCGGCTTCGGTCATCATGCTCGGGTCCCAGCGGGGCTCCCAAACGACCGAAACGTTGGCCTGCGTGATACCTTTTACCGTCTCCACCTTCTCCTTGATCTCCGGAGGCAGGCTTTGGGCGGCGGGACACATCGGTGAAGTGAGCGTCATCGTGATGTCGGCGACGCCGTTCGGCGCGATATCAACTGTATACACAAGTCCGAGCTCGTAAATATCGACCGGAATCTCCGGATCATACACCGTCCTGAGCGTGTTGACGACCTCTTCCTTCAGCACGATGAGTTCAAATGAATTGTGCAACATTGTGTCCATTGCCGTTCCCTTATTCGGTTGTATCTGATGTAACAATAGTTTTCGGAGAATCGTTCATTTCGTGCAGCACGGAATGCATGGCATGCCAGGCCAGGCTCGCGCACTTGATGCGTGCCGGAAATTCCGCGACGCCGGCCAGCGCGCCGAGAGATCCGAGGTCTTCCACGTCCGGATCCGGCCCCATCTTCCCCGTGACGACGGCGTGAAATTTCTGGAAGAGGCTTTCGACTTCCTCCACGGTGGCCCCCTTGATGGCCGATGTCATCATCGACGCCGATGCCTTCGAGATCGCACATCCCGCGCCCTGGAATGAGGCGTCGGCGATCCGATTGTCTTTCACGTTGAGATAGATCGTGTAATGATCTCCGCACAACGGATTATACCCTTCCACTGTCTTGTCCGCATGCTCGATCGTCCGGAAGTTTCGGGGACTCTTGTTGTGTTCCAGTATCAGCTGCTGGTACAGTTCATTGATGGCGCTCATGCGTGGAAGATCTCCTTCACTTTTGCGATGCCCCGGCCGAGCGCATCGAGCTCTTCCTTCGTGTTGTAAAATGCCAGCGACGCCCGCGCGGTGGCCGGTATGCCGAACCGCTTCATGACGGGCTGCGTGCAGTGGTGTCCGGTCCGGATGGCGATGCCTTCCTGGTCCAGGATCGTTCCGATGTCGTGGGGATGCACGTGTTCCATGACGAAGGAAAGTACGCCCGCCTTCTCCCTGGCCGTGCCGACGAGGCGCACGCCGTCGATCGCCGAGAGGAGCGTTGTGCCGTAGGCGAGCAATTCGCGTTCGTACTCCTCCACCTCTTCGAAACCGACGCGCCGCACGTAATCGATCGCCACACCGAGACCCACCACGCCGGCGATGTTCCCCGTGCCGGCTTCGAATTTATACGGCAGGGCGTTGTATGTGGTTTTTTCGAATGTGACGGATTCGATCATGTCGCCGCCGCCCTGGTACGGATCCATACGGTCCAGGATCTCGGCCTTGCCATAGAGCGCCCCTACACCCGTGGGCGCAAACACCTTGTGCCCCGAGAATGCGAAGAAATCACAATCGAGGTCCCTCACGTCGATCTTCATATGCGAGACAGCCTGCGCCCCGTCGACGAGCACGGGCACGCCGAGCGCATGCGCGCTCTTGATGATGTCTTTCACGGGATTGACGGTACCGAGCGAGTTCGAGACCATCACAACGGACACGAACTTCGTTTTCGGCGACAGCATCTTCTCGTACTCGTCCATGAGGAGTTCCCCCTCGTCGTTCATCGGGATGACGCGCAGCACGGCTTTCTTCTCGGCGCAGACCATCTGCCACGGCACGATGTTGGAATGGTGCTCCATCGCCGAGATGATCACTTCATCCCCCTCCGCAAGAAATTTCCTGCCGTACCCGTGAGCCACAAGATTGATCGCCTCGGTCGCGCCGCGGACGAAGATGATCTCATGGTTGTCGGCCGCATTCACGAAATTCTTCACCTTGCCGCGGGCTTTTTCATATTCGAACGTGGCCACCTCGCTCAGGTAATGGACGCCGCGATGAATGTTCGCATTCTGCGAATGGTAATACCGCTGGTCCGCGTCGATCACGTGAAGGGGCTTCTGCGTCGTTGCGGCGTTGTCGAGATACACGAGGGGCTTGCCGTGCACAAGCGTGTGAAGGATGGGAAAATCCTCGCGGATGCGTTCGATATCGAAGCGCACGCGCTTGTCGACATCCATCATCATTGCGCTGTCATTCTTTTTCATCATGCTTCCCGCTGTGGACGATTTCAGGGATCTCGTTGCCGAGCTTTTTCCGGAGCTGTGATACGACCAACGCATCCACCATGCTCCGCGACGCCGCATGATCGATCTTCTCCGTCACCTCGGCGGCAAAGCCGATCGTGACGATGCCGCGAGCCGTCGCTCCGCCGATGCCGCGGCTCTTCAGATAAAACACGAGTGTTTCGTTCATGCCGCCCACCGTCGCCCCGTGCGTGCATTTCACGTCGTCGGCGAAGATCTCGAGCTGCGGCTGCGTGTCGACCGACGCCGTCTCGGACAACATCAGGTTGCGGTTCGTCTGCTTCGAATCCGTCTTCTGCGCGATGGCGTCCACGTACACCTTACCCGTATAGACCGCGCGGGCGCTTCCGTCCAGGATGCCCTTGAAGAGCTCATGGCTCGTGCACTCGGGGACCTTGTGGTGAATGAATGTGTGGTGGTCGGTGAGCTGTGTGCCGTCGGCCATGTACAGCCCGTTCACGTTCACGTCCGCCTTCTCGCCTTCGAGCGCGACGCTGATCTCGGAGCGCGAAATTGCGCCGCCCATGGCAAGCGAGAACATATTGAGCCGGCTCTCCGCATGCTGCTCGCCGGAGACCGTGTGCATGTGGAATGCTCCGACATGTTCGTTTTGGATCTTGACATAATCGATGCTGCTGTTGGCCGCCAGCACGATCTCCGTGACGGCATTCGTGAACGAGGCGCGAGCGCTCATCGAGATGAAACTTTCAATGACCGTCGCCGAGGAGTGTTTCTCCGCGGTAACGATGAGGCGCGGATACGAGGCGCGCGCGGGCTCGTCGTCCGTCTGCACGGACACATTCAGCACGTGGATCGGCGTATCGATCGTGATGCCCTCCGGTATCTGCACGAAGAGCCCGTCCGACAGGAACGCCGTGTTCAACGCCGCAAAGGCGTTCGTGCGCATGTCGGCATGACGCGCGCAATGCCGCTGGACGTCGGCGTTGTCCCGCGCCTCCGCCGAGGCCAGGTTGAACACTTCAACATTCGCCGAGAAGTTGACGGCCGAGAGCGACGGCGAAAAATGACCGTTCACGAAGACAAACCGGTGCTCGTCCTTCTGGATCGTGTAACGCTCGAGGCGTGCGCCTGTGAGCTCGGGGTAGTCCCTTTTCGGCGAGACGGCGAAGGCCTGCTTCGCGAGTGGAGCGATGTTCGTGAAGCGCCAGTCCTCCCTGTCCTGCCCCGGAAGGCCGAGCTCCCCAAATGACGCAATCCCCGCGCTGCGGAGGTGCTTCATCCATGCCGGCGATGCGGAGGCTCCGTTGCCCTCGAACCGCCGGTGGTCGTTTATGTACGGCGTCTGTGCTGTTTCGTGTGCCATGCTGTCAATATCCTTGTGTGAGTGCGGTGCCATCAGGCGACCTCTGCAGCGGCGATTTCATCCTTGATGAAATCGTATCCCTTTTCCTCGAGCTCCAGCGCTAATTCCTTGCCGCCCGATTTCACGATGCGGCCGTTCACGAGCACGTGCACGACGTCGGGCACGATGTAGTTCAGCAGCCGCTGGTAATGCGTGACGACGATCGATGCGTTCTCGGGCGTCTTGAGCTTGTTCACGCCTTCGGCGACGATCTGCAGCGCGTCGATGTCGAGCCCGGAGTCCGTCTCGTCGAGTATCGCGAGCCTCGGTTCGAGCACGGCCATCTGCAGGATCTCGTTGCGCTTCTTCTCGCCGCCCGAATAGCCTTCGTTCACCGGTCGGTTGATGAAGCTCGGATCCATTTCGACGATCTGCATCTTCTGCTTCAGCAGCTTCAGGAACTGCATCGCATCGAGCTCCTCGAGTCCCTTCGATTTCCGGATCTCGTTCAGTCCCGTTTTCAGGAAATAACTGTTGCTCACGCCCGGGATCTCCACCGGATACTGGAACGCGAGGAAGATGCCCGCCTGGGCGCGCGCCTCGGGTTGCAGCGAGAGCAGGTCGACGCCGTCGTAGATCACCTCGCCGGCGGTGACCTCGTAGGCGGGATGGCCCGCGAGCACCTGCGCCAGCGTGCTTTTCCCGGACCCGTTCGGTCCCATCACGGCATGCACTTCTCCCGCGTTCACGGTGAGATTGATGCCCTTGAGTATTTCCTTGCCGTTGACAGAGGCGTGCAGGTTCTTGATCTCTAACATTGAGGTTCTCCGTTGTTCAATAGTAATGTGTGCTTAACCGACGCTGCCCTCGAGCGAGACGCCGAGCAGCTTTTGCGCCTCGACGGCGAATTCCATGGGAAGGTTCTTGAAGACGGCCTTTGCGAATCCGTTCACGATCATCGAGATGGCGTTCTCACCGGTGATGCCGCGCTGCTTGCAGTAGAAGAGCTGGTCCTCGCCGATCTTCGAGGTGGACGCCTCGTGCTCGACGCTCGAGCTCGTGTTCTTCACCTCGATGTACGGGAACGTGTTCGCGCTGCACTGGTTGCCGAGCAGCATCGAATCGCACTGCGTGTAGTTCCTCGCGTTCGCCGCGTTCGGGCCGACCTTCACAAGACCGCGGTACGTGTTGTGCCCGCGGCCGGCCGAGATGCCTTTCGAGATGATCGTGCTCTTCGTGTTCCTGCCGATGTGTATCATCTTCGTGCCCGTGTCGGCCTGCTGGCGGTTGTTCACCACGGCGACAGAGTAGAACTCGCCGACGGAATTGTCGCCGAGCAGGATCACCGACGGGTATTTCCATGTGATCGACGAGCCGGTCTCGACCTGTGTCCACGAGATCTTCGCGTTGTCGCCGGCGCACTTGCCGCGCTTCGTGACGAAGTTGTAGATGCCGCCCTTGCCGTCCTTGTCGCCGGCATACCAGTTCTGCACCGTCGAATATTTGATCTCGGCATCCTTCGCCGCCACGAGCTCGACCACTGCCGCGTGAAGCTGGTTCTCGTCTCTCATCGGCGCGGTGCATCCCTCGAGATAGCTCACGTACGCGCCCTCTTCGGCGACAATGAGCGTGCGCTCGAACTGCCCCGTGTTCAGCGCGTTGATGCGGAAGTACGTCGAGAGTTCCATCGGGCACCGGACACCCTTCGGGATGTAGCAGAACGAGCCGTCGCTGAACACGGCCGAATTCAGCGCGGCGAAATAATTGTCCGTTGACGGTACAACCGAACCCAGATACTTTTTTATCAGTTCCGGATGCTCCTTCACCGCATCCGAGAAGGAACAGAAGATGATGCCGACTTTCGAGAGGGATTCCTTGAACGTCGTCGCGACAGAGACGCTGTCGAACACCGCGTCCACCGCCACACCGCTCATGCGCTTCTGCTCTGTGAGCGAGATGCCGAGCTTCTCGTACGTCTCACGCAGCTTCGGATCCACCTCGTCGAGACTGTTGATCGTCTTCGGCGCCTTCGGCGCGGAATAATACACCATCGACTGGTAGTCGATCGGCGGGTACGTCACGTTCTCCCAGTTCGGCTCCTTCATCGTCAGCCAGTGGCGGTACGCCTTCAGCCGCCATTCGAGCATGAACGGAGGCTCGCCCTTCTTCTCGGAGATCAGGCGCACGACATCTTCGCTTAATCCCGCCGGGATCGAATCCGATTCGATGTCCGTGACGAAACCGTACTTATATTCCTTGTTGACAAGCTCTTCCATTTCCTGCATAACATCTCCATGATGGCTGTAATGATTCTAGACGCCGAACGAACTTCCGCACCCGCAGCTCTTCGTCGCCTGCGGATTGTTAAAGACGAAACCCCGCCCGTTCAGTCCGTCGCTGAAATCAAGCGTCGTGCCCGACAAGTAGAACATGCTTTTCTGGTCGATGAATACCGTGACGCCGTTTTTCTCGAGCACGATGTCACGCTCGGTCGATTTTTCATCGAACGCAAGCACATACGTCAGTCCCGAGCATCCGCCGCCCTTCACTCCGAGTCGGAGGCCGTGCGTGTCGGGAATCTTGTTCTCACTCTTGATGCGGCGCACTTCGATGGCGGCTTTTTCCGTCAACGTGATATCGTCTTCGGTCACCGGGGTCTGCTGAATTTCGATCGGATCCATAACTCTCCTTGTGGTAATGTGGTGCTTATTTTTGAACTGCAGGCTGAACTGTCTTGGGTGTCGTGAATTCGGGATATGTGACGACCCATCCCTGTGTGTTGACCCTGCGAAACATGTTCCGCTTCTCAAAATTTGCGATCACCTCGTGCGTAATCGCCTCGGCGGCAGTGAAGCCGACGACAACATTGCGCTTGGCGAGATACTGCGTCACGCCGTACATGAGGTCGCGGTAGAAGACGTTGGACATGTGATACACCGGGAACTTCGTTCGCAGGTAATTGAGAAATTCGATCGGGCTGTTGGTGATGATTTGAACATGTGCGGTCATGAAAGATCCTTTGTTGATGGTTGCCGCTCCGCGAGGGAGCGCTGGTTATAGATGAACTCTGTGATGCGTCTGCCCGTATACTCGATCTCGGCGTCCGTGGTGAAGCGCCCGATGCCGAAGCGGAGCGTGGACTCTGCCTGGTGGCGGCTCAGGCCGATGGCCCGAAGCACGTGAGAATATTCTTCCGTCGCGGCGTCCTCGGAGGTGCATGCGCTTCCGGTTGAGATCGCGATTTCGCGGATCTCCGTCAGGACGTCCTTCGAGACGATCCCGGCGAGCGTCACATTGAGATTGTTCGGAAGCCTGTTCGTTTCGTCGCCGTTGACGCGCACACCGCCGGCGGCAGCGAGGTGCGCCTGCAGCTCGTCGCGCATGCGCGCGATGCGTTTGTGTTCCGGCTGCCCGAGCTGCACCGCGAGCACCGCGGCTTCGCTGAAGCCCACGATGCCAGGAATGTTCAGCGTCCCCGAGCGCAGCCCGAATTCGTGGCCGCCGCCGTCCATCTGCGGCGCGATCCGCACACCGTTCCTGTTGCGGCGCAGAAACAAGCCGCCGACGCCCTTCGGACCGTAGAGCTTGTGCGCCGAAAACGACATCGCGTCGATGCGCATCGCCTTCACGTCGATCGCCACTTTCCCGTAGGCCTGCGATGCGTCGGTATGAAAAATGATGCCGCGCTCACTGCACATCCTGCCGATCGCTCCGAGCGGAGCGACGGTGCCGATCTCGTTGTTGGCCGCCATGATCGATACGAGAATCGTCCGGTCGGTGAGCGCGCGCTCCAACTCGTCGAGATCGATGCGCCCGTGTGCGTCAACATCCAGCGTCGTCACGCTGAAACCGCACGTCCGCAGCGCGGCGCACGTGTCGAGCACGGAGCGGTGTTCGGTCGCACAGGTGACGATATGCGTGCCTTTGCCGCTGTATGCCTCAGCAATGCCCTTCAAGGCAAGATTGTTGGACTCTGTGGCGCCGCTCGTGAAGATGATCTCGTTTGACTCGGCATTCATCGAACCGGCGATGGTCCGCCGCGCCAATTCGGCAGCCTCTTTGGCATGCCACCCGTACCGATGCTCCTTGCTCGATGCGTTGCCGTACTGCTCCGCAAAATACGGCAGCATCGCCTCGATCACGCGGGGATCCACACGCGTCGTCGAATGATTGTCGAGATAGATCGGAAAATGAATGTCGTTTGTGTGCGTTGTCATAGCCGTGTGTTATACGATCTCCGACACCTTCATCGTGTTGAACACCTGGTGAAGGTTATGTTGGATCTTCCCCAGCGGATTCTTTATCGTGCAATTGTCGTAGATCGAACAGATGCCGTCATCGGCCGTCAAACATTGTACGATGCCCGCCGACGCGGCGCCTTCGATCGCGTCGATGACGTTTGTGATCGAGATATCCGCCGCCCGTCGGGCCAATGTGTATCCCCCGTTCATGCCCTGCTGCGACACGATGAGACCCGCCTTCGCCAGCTTCTGCAGCACCTTCGCAACAAGGTCGTGCGATATCGCATACCGGTCGGAGATCTCCTTCGCAGAAGAAACGGACTGCGCCGCGGCGATGTGCCGCATTGCGATGAGACCATATTCGACTTTTTTCGATAATTTCAGCATCGGGAACTCGGACTAAAACGGTCCTATTTATGGGTAAAAAAATATTTGTTTCTCTTCAGTTTATAACAGGGCTGTGTTCCAAATAGTTTCGATCGCCGCCATAAAAGTACGAATTATTTCAATGTGTTCAAAATACTTTATGAGAACTGCATACTTTTCACTAACAGCATGCCCCCAGACTGCCATGCGATTGCATTACAGGGATATTTTGGCTATTTTATGAGAGAAAATTCACCGTGCCCCCCTTCGACACATCATTACTGAACTCAACTTACACATAATACGACACTCTTATGGCTGAATCACCATCTATGCATCGGATCGAAGACATTCTGAGCGACATTCAGTTCGCAAAACCCGTTTCCAACGAGATCAACTCCATTGCCGTCATCGGATTCGGCATCATGGGTCAGGGCATTGCGCAGACCATCGCCGCCGCCGGTATTGAGGTCACGGCAATCGAGAAGTCGCCCGAACGCCTCGCGATCATGTACCAATCACTCGAGGAACAAATGGACCGCGAGATCATGCGCTGGACGATGACGAAAAGCGAAAAACGCGCCATCCTCTCGCGCATCCACGGCACCTCCGATTTTCAGAAGGTAAAAGAGTGCGAGATCGTCATCGAGGCGGTCGACGAGAATTTCGAAATGAAGAAGAAGATCTTCGCCGAGCTCGACGCACTTTGCCCCCACGAGACGATCTTCATCTCCAACACGTCCACGCTGAGCCTCTCGAAGCTCGCGGCAGCGACGACGCGGCCGGACAAGGTCGTCGGCATGCACTTCCTGAATCCCGTGCCCAAGGTCCCCCTCGTGGAGATCGTGCGCGGCATGCAGACGTCCGACGAATCCTTCATCCAGGTGAAACGGCTCGCCGAACGGCTTGGGAAAACGGCCATCGAGGTGTTCGAATATCCCGGATTCGTCACCACGCGTGTGATCATTCCGCTCATCAACGAGGCGGTGCACGTGCTCATGGAAGGCGTCGCGACAGCCGAAGGCATCGACACCGCCATGAAACTCGGATACCATTTCCAATACGGACCGCTGGAGCTCGCCGACAGCATGGGGCTGAACGAGGTGCTGGCCTGGATGGAATCCCTCTTCCACGAATTGGGCGATGCGAAGTACCGCCCCTGCCCCCTTCTCCGGCGCATGGTTCGCGAAGGCAAACTCGGACGCAAAAGCGGCGAAGGATTTTTCAAATACGACGAATCAGGAAAAAAATCATGAAAATATTAGTGTTGAATTGCGGTAGCTCTTCCGTTAAATACCAGCTCATCGATGTCGATTCGAAGGTCGCCCTCACCAAAGGCAGTATCGAACGGATCGGCATGGCCGACGCCGTGCTCACCAATCAGCGATCCGACGGCGACGAGATCAAGATCACAGGAGACATCCTCGAACACACGACGGCAATCGAATACATCCTGGCCGTCCTGCTGAGCAAGAACCACGGCGTCATTACGGACAAGAACGAGATCGCCGCCGTTGGGCATCGTGTCGTGCATGGCGCCGAGCGATTCACCGATTCGGTCCTCATCGAGGACGATGTGCTCAAGGGCATCAGGGACAGTTTCGACATCGCCCCGCTGCACAATCCGCACAACCTCCGGGGCATTCTCGCCTGCCAGGTAAACCTCCCCGGCATTCCCCAGGTCGGCGTGTTCGATACGGCGTTCCATCACAACATGCCGCCGCAGGCCTACCTCTACGGCATCCCGTATTCGCTCTACACACAATATAAGATCCGCCGTTACGGTTTCCATGGCACAAGCCATAAGTTCGTGTCGCAGCGCCTGGCCACGCTCCAGCGCAAGGATATCAGGGACCTGAAGATCATCACCTGCCACCTCGGGAACGGCTGCAGCATGGCCGCCGTGGACCGCGGCGCTTCAGTCGATACCACAATGGGGTTCACACCGCTCGAAGGACTCCTGATGGGCACGCGCTCGGGAGATATGGACCCGTCCGTGATCCTCTACATCAGCGGCAAGGAGGAACTCTCGTATGCGGAGGCGAATACGCTCCTGAACAAGCACAGCGGACTGCAGGGCATCTCCGGCGTCTCGAGCGACATGCGCGAGATCGAAACGGAAATGAAGGCGGGCAACAAGCGCGCCAGGATGGCCTTCGACGTGTTCGTCTATCGCGTGAAGAAATACATCGGCGCCTATGCCGCCGCAATGGGAGGCCTCGACGCCGTCGTCTTCACCGGCGGCATCGGCGAGAACTCCATCGAGGTCCGTCACGCCGTCTGCCAGAACATGGAATATTTCGGCATCGAGCTGGACGAGGACCGCAACACATCGAAGGACAAGGAGAAGCCCATCAACAAGGACTCGGCGCGCACGAAGGTCTACGTCATCCCCACGAACGAGGAGCTCATGATCGCCATGGAGACCGAAACAGTCGTCCGCGGCAAGAACTGACCGCGCAATACGAGCGTGTAGGGCGAAACGGTGTTTCGCCCCGGTTCACCTACCGTACGATCGCGTGGCAGGGCGAAATATCATTTCGCCCTACAAGTAACAGACACGCCCGCCAATTCTTCTCGAATTGACGGGCGTGTTGTGTTTTAACCCCTGCAGGCGGCGCTTAGTACATCTTCGCCCACTGGTATTTCTTCCGCGATTTCCATTTGGCGTTGTGATACACGTAACTGAAGATCAGCGGGACGACCGTCGTGGCTTCGGCATACACCATCTGCTCGAACACGGTGTCGACTTTTCCCCAGGAGCTGGCTTCCTTCAGCGTGGAGCTTGAGCAGGCGCCGTCCCTCACGTCGGCAACGGTGATCTGCACCGCATACTTGTGCATCGGCACTTCCTTGCCGAGGCATTCCGCACAGACGACCGTGTCCTGCGCGAAATTCTTCGGCACGCCGCCGCCGATCATGAAGAGGCCCGAGGTTTTCGCCGCCATCTTGATCTCCGTGAGTTCAAGGAAATCCTTCGCCGAATCGAGGCTCATGTACGGCTTGCCTTTCTTGCGGTTCTCATACTGGTGCATGACAAGCCCGAAGCCGGCGCTTGAATCGGAGAATGCGGGACAGAAGATCGGCATGTTGTTCTCGTAGGCGAGCTGCACGAGCGAATTCTTCTTCTTCGAGTTCTTCACGAGGTATTTCCCCATCTCGGCGATGAACTCGCGCGAGGAGTACGGGCGCGGTTCGAGCGTGTCGGCGATCTTCTTGATCGTGGCGTCGCAGGTCTGGAGCTGCGCCTCGTCGATGTACGTATCGTAGATCCTGTCCACATAATTATTGCGCAGCATCGCATCGTCGATGAACGGCGTTCCCTTGTAATGCCTGAAGCCGAGGGCCTCGAAGAAATCCATGTCGACGATGGAGGCGCCCGTGGCCACGACGGCGTCGACCATGTTATATTTCACCATGTCCGCATACACGTTCATGCATCCGCCGGCGCTCGTCGAGCCTGCGAGCGTGAGCATGATTGTGCATCCTTTTTCGTCGATCATTTTCTTCAGAATGTCCGCGGCGCGCGCAGTGTCGCGCGACGAGAAGGACATCTCGCGCATCGAGTTGATGATCGGGGTGGAATCGTACTTCGTGGCGTCCACCTGCGTGACCACTTGTTTGAGGAGGTCTTTTTTCTTCATTGTCGTTCCTTTGTAAGTATGTGATAGTGTCGTTTTTTTCCACAGTCAGTGCGGCATGGCATTCCTCGGCCGCGCTCCCCCGTCAGAGATAGCGGTCCGAGGGATGGAGATAGTTCGCCACATAGTCGCGTACGGATTCCTCGAGCGTCATGAACGATGCCGGGAATCCCTTGCCCTTCAATTTTGCGACCGTCGCTTCCGTGTGATACTGGTACGCGTTGCGTATGCTCTCCGGCATGTCGATGTATTCGATGTTCGCCGGTTTCCCGAGCGCGGAAAAGATCGCGTTCGCAAGGTCGTTCCACGAGCGGGAAACGCCGGTGCCGAGATTGTAGATGCCGTTCACGTCCTTATGCTCAAGGAGCCACCAGAGCGCCTCGGTAACGTCCTTCACGTAGATGAAATCGCGCACCTGCTCCCCGTCCTTGTAGTCGTCGCGGTGCGACCGGAAGAGCTTCACCGTGCCGGTCTCCATGATCTGGCGGTAGGCTTTCACGACGAGGCTCTTCATCTCGCCCTTATGATACTCGTTCGGACCGAACACGTTGAAGAACTTGATGCCGGCGACCGAGTCCATGAGCCCGTTCTGCATCGCCCAGAGGTCGAACACCTGCTTCGAATAGCCGTACGGGTTTAGGGGGCGCAGCAGCGGCGTTACCGCATCGTCGTCCGAGAATCCGCGCTCGCCGTCGCCGTATGTGGCGGCGCTGCTTGCGTAGATGAACCGGATGTCGCTCCACGTGGCGTAGTCGGCCAGGCGCTTTGAATAGTAATAATTGTTCTGCATGAGATAGTCGACGTTCCGTTCCGTCGTCGCCGAGCAGGCGCCGAGGTGGATGATGGCGTCGAAGTCGCCGCGCGGAAACGTGCCGCCGTCAATCGCCTTGAGGAACGTATCCTTGTGCATGTAATCGGCGAACCGCTTGCCGACGAGATTCTTCCATTTATCGGTCGATCCGAGGTCGTCGACGACAAGAATATCCTCGCGTCCCTTCTCGTTCAGTTTCGCTATCATGGCGCTTCCGATGAATCCCGCGCCGCCTGTCACTACGATCATTGTCTGTCCTTTGATGGTTGTATCGGGAAATAATTTATTTGATGCCGCTGCCGCTCGGCACGTCGTTCGTCACCGTGAGCAGGGCGAATTCCCTGCCGCTGCCGTGCGTCGCGAGGATCATGCCTTGCGATTCGACGCCCATGAGCGTTGCGGGGGCCAGATTCGCCACCATGATCACGGAGGA
>JAVBYH010000243.1 GCA_030824175.1 Bacteroidota bacterium
ACAATCGTCTTCGGGAACGTCTCCTCCAATAGTTTTATCACGTCGATGAGGACGTCGTTCACGTCGACGGGAAGATATTGGATGTCGGCCTTGCGCGCGAAGGAGAGCAGCTGCCTCACGACGTGCGATCCGCGATCGGCCGCAGTGGTGATGGCGCCGATGCGGCGCGTGAATTTTTCGTCCGCCGCGGGCATGCCCCCGAGAAGCTCGGCGTTGCCCATGATAACGTTCAGGATGTTGTTGAAATCGTGCGCGATGCCCGCCGCGAGCGTCCCGATGGATTCCGTCCGCTGCGCAAGAACGAGATGTTGCTCCAGGATCTTCTGCTCTTCCTCCGCCCGCTTGCGCGCGGAGATGTCTTCGGTGACCGCGATGAGGTATTTCGGATCGCCGTTCGTATCGCGCAGCAGCGACACTGTCAGGTTCACCCACACCATGGAGCCGTCCTTGCGGATGTACCGCTTTTCCCGCGCATATGTCGCGGCCTCGTGTTTCACAAGCCGCTTCACGTTTGCGAGGTCGGTGTCGAGATCGTCGGGATGTGTGATGTCCTGGAATGTCATCCTCAGCATCTCCTCGCGCGTGTATCCGACGATCTCGCACAGCCTGTTGTTCACGCGCAGCCATTGGCCGTTCAGCGCGCTGTGGGCGATGCCCACAGCGGCCTGGTCGAATGTCGCCCTGAACTGCTCCTCGCTCAACCGGAGCGATTCCAGGAGCGCCTCGAGATCGAACTCACGCTTCTTGATCTCGTGGAGCATGCTGTCGAATCCCATGTACAGTTCGCCGATCTCGTCGCTGCCGCTCGTGTTGAACTGCACGGAGTAATCCTTGTTCCGTGCAACGGTGTTCATCTTCTCCGTGAGCTCGACGATCGGTTCCGAGATGTTCCGATGCAGCACCGAGGCGAGGGCGAAAATGATGATGAGCATGATGCCGATGATCGCGATCGTCACCACGAGCCGCCGTGCGATGAACGATTCCCAGTCGATGAACGACCGCAGATAGATCGTGCCGTAGAGCGTGCCCTTGTAGAACACCGGCTGCCGCACATGGATGTAATTGCCTTCGAAGATGTTGTCCTGATACTTCAGCGCCTCGGGCATCGTCATGACCGCGTTCCCCGATCGATGATACGAGGCGAAGACGGAATCGTCGGCGGTGAACAGGATGCCGTCCTGGACGTCGGGGATCGAGCGCAGCTTCTCCAACGCGTCGGCGGCGTTGTCGGGGTAGTTGAACTCGAGGGGGAGACCGCAGTATTCGCTGATAAGCCTGGCCTGCAGCAGCGTGTTCGAGACAAGCTGTTCCTTCGACTTCTGCACCTCGTACAGATAGTTGATGAAGCTCCCGGTGAACGTCGACAGGGCGCCGATGAGCACGATGATGATGATGATCTTGTTCTTGATCCGTATGTTCTTGAGCGGATTCATGTCAGTTGACGACCTTTCCCAGGCTCAACAGCAGCATGTCCGTGCGCAGTTTCGCCCTGCTCAACGCCTTCGGGTTGACCTCGAAGTGGACCGTCTCGTTCTCCTTCATGTAAAAATTGAAATGCACGCCCATCTCCGAGAATCCCGGGGAGTCGGAGACGAGCAGCGTGTTAGAGCCCTTCAGATATCTGACGATCTCCTTTACGTTGTCCCTCTCTGACCGGCAGATGAAGAGCACCTGGCAGTCCCGCGCGTCGTGATAGTCCGCGATGTAATTAATACGGATGGGCCTGTTTTTAATCCGCCCCTTCGCGGCGAGGCGCTCGAATTCGCCATCGAACGGGCTGTCACCGAGGATGTCGATGACAAAATACTCGCCGATCGCACCCGCTTCCCATTCGGTGAACCGGGAGAACTTTTCGACAATCGACGCCTTCACCGTATATTCCACGGATTGGGACTGCGAGATGGACGTCCCGAGCCAGAGTGTCGCGGCGAAGAGTATGGAGATCCTGATTGTCATGCGTGTGTGCGCCGGCTGTGCAGTCCTTAAAATTCGTATGCGAGTGAGAGATAGGCCATCCGCGGACGGCCCACTGTGCCCTTATCCCAAATGGATCCGGCCAACGTTGTCGGATAGCGGATATCCGTGTCGAACAGATTGTTCACCTTCAGGTTTGCCGAGATGCCGAGCGCGATCTCCGGGAAGGCGATGTTCACGTCGACGACCGAATAGGCGGGGGCGGATGCGCCGATTCTGCCCGCGAAGTTGCTCGTGTTCTCGTAATACGCCTCCATGCTGCCGACGTACCGAAAGGACAGTCCCAGCCAGACATACCGTCCCGCACGGTAGGCGACGCGGCCGTAGCCGAGGAAGGCGGGACTATACCCGAGGTCGACCGATTCCATGCCGGCAGATCTATCCTTCGATTGCTGGTAGGTGCCGCTGATGTCGATGGAGAGGCCCTCGGCGGGCATGAGGGTCATTCCGCACTCGAGGCCGAGGGAATTCATTTTGCCCGCGTTCGAACTTTCGATCTTCAGCGAACCGTCGGGCTGCGTTTCGTCCTTGCGCACGATGAGGTTCTTGATATCGTTGTAGAACATGCTGATGTTCGCCGTGACGAACCGCGACGCATGGGTGAGGTAATTGATCTCGTACGTCATGATCGTCGCCGGCCGGAGCGTCGCCCACTCGGGGTGGAGCGTATAGGGCTGCAGGGACGCCATCGACGGCTGTTTGATCGCCGTGCCGAACATGAATTTGACGACGTTCTTGCTGTCGGCCGCGTAGATGAGTGCGAGCCTCGGCATGAGATTCACATCATCGTACTCATACGCGTACGTGCGAACGACCGAGACGGAATCCAGGTCGTTCACGCGCCTGATCTCGAAGGGCGTCGATTGTTCGAGCCTGAATCCCGCGACGATGCTGAACTTCTCGCCGGGAGAGTGCGTCCCCTGGACAAACACGGCGTTGAACATGTACGGCTTTTCGATGGTCGTGAGAAAATCCGTATAGTTCGGTCCGAAGGCCGGCGTATAGTACCCGTGCCAGCTGTAATTTGTGATGTACCGGTTGTAGATGCCGAAGTTCAGCGAGAAGGCGGGAGACGGCGTGTAAAATGCATTCAGCTCGCTCTCCAGAAACGACGAGACCTGGTGGCTTCCCTTGTTCGTGTTCACATAATCCTGCTCGTAATTGATCATATCGGAATAGCCGCTGTACGTCTCCTTCAACTGCACCGTGAGGCCATCCGCCACTGTCCTGTCGAACCGGCCCATGAGCGTGATCGAATTGTTCAGGAAATAATTCCCGTCGCCAAGGGTCGGCTGGCCGTCGAACATGCCTCCCTTGTTCGCCGAATACGTTCCGTCGAACGTGAAATGCGCGTTCGTATAATGCGCATTCACGTAGAGCCGCCGATCGTCCAACTGGCCCGATGTCGTCGCGTCGTTGCGGAGGCCATTGTTCTCGAGAAACGTCCTGCCGTTTCCGCCGACCGGATTCGTCGTCAGGTCGGTATACGGCACGTCGATCCCGTTCGTGCGGTGGAGCGAGGCGGTCAGGGAAAAATTGGTGCTCACACCGAGTGAATCGTAGTAGCGCATATACAGTTTCCTGCCGCTGCCGACCGTGGCGGACAGTGTCGTCCGGTTGTTCTGCGAGGTGATGATATTGATGGCGCCCATGAATGCGCCGCTGCCGTACACGACGGACATCGGGCCGCGAATGATCTCGATGTGGTGGATCGCCTCCACGGGGACGCCGACCTTCGTCAGCGGC
>JAVBYH010000091.1 GCA_030824175.1 Bacteroidota bacterium
TGGGCATCCTGAAGCCGTATATCGACGGTCACATGTCCAAATACGACGATTCGTACGAGGCCCGCGCATTCGGGGACAACATGCAGGGGTGGGGCACAAGCACCGTGCTCGTCGAGTCGGGCGGATGGAAGGACGATCCGGAGAAGATGTTCATCCGGAAACTGAACTGCGTGGCATTCCTGGGGCTCCTCCACCAGATCGCCGACCGTTCATACGAGCAGGCCGACGTCGCCGGCTACGATGCGCTGGGGGAGAACATCCGGAATATGTATGATATCATCGTGGAGCGGGTGACGCTGAAATTCGCGAATGGCATGGCGCCGGTCGCAGTAGATCTCGGCATCACGATCGACGATACGAAGCGCGACGGCGTCGTGAAGCGCGTGGCACGCATCACGGAGCTCGGCGACCTCAGTCCGTTCCCGTGCTTTGAGCGCATCAATGCCGACGGCGTCACGATCGACGCCTCGGCCGTGCGGCTCGAAAGCGTTGTCGACCTCGACCGCCTGCGGTCGCTGCTCATGAAACAGTAGGGCGAAACGGCGTTTCGCCCCAGTTAAATATCGGACGATAGTTCGGCAGGGCGAAATATCATTTCGCCCTACAATCAACGATGCCGGATTATCGGCGGGGGATGTGGTTCGACACGGTGTTCCAGATCTGCTGCCTGATCGTCTCGACCTCCTGGCAGCCGTCGATGACGGTGAAGCGCTCGGGCTCGGCTTGTGCCATTGCCAGATATCCCTGGCGCACATCCTCGTAGAACGCCCGTCCGCTCCGCTCCATCCGGTCGGCTGCCGTGCCCGTCCGCATCTTGCGCCGGGCCAGTTCGTCGAGGGGGAGATCGATGATGAACGTGAGATGCGGCATGACGCCGAGCGTCGCCACGGTGTTGATCGTCTTCACCGCCCCGAGCCGCAGTCCGCGCCCGTAGCCCTGGTAGGCGGTGGTCGAATCGACATACCTGTCCGAGAGCACCACCTGTGAATTTGCAAGGGCCGGCTTGATCACTTCGTTGACAAGCTGCGCCCTGGCCGCCGAGAAGAGCAGCAGTTCCGTGATCTGATTCATGCCCTCGTGCTTTGTGTCCAGGAGAATCTCGCGGATGCGCTCGGAGATCGCCGTGCCCCCCGGTTCACGGATGAAGACGACGTCGTACGCGAGCGACGCCAGTTTTTCGGCGAGCAGATTGATCTGCGTCGTTTTGCCGCAGCCGTCCAGGCCTTCGAAAGAAATAAACATGCCGTACCCCGTGTGTTCGATGCAGTGCCCACTATGGTACGGTATTTTTGAGGCCCGCGCAAGGCCGCACGGTTGATTTTGTTGCACATTGTTGGTATACTGTTTCCGATTCCTCTCTTCATTCCATACACACTCTCAGGAGGCTCTCCATGGATACGACAACCCAGACAGCGGAAACCGCGGCAGAAATGTCATTCACCGACAAGATTGTCAATGTCATTTCGGCGCCCGGTGAATTGTACACCTACGTTGCGCAGGAAGGCAAGAAGTCGTCGAACTACAGCCTGCCGCTGCTCTTCACAATCCTCGTCAGCATCGTGTTCATGTTCGTCGTCTTCTCTCAGCCCGCCGTCCAGGACCAGATGACGGAACAGCAGGACAAGGCCCTCATGAAGCAGGTCGAACAGGGGAAGATGACGACCGACCAGTATGAGAAGGCGAAGGAATTTACGCCGAAGCCCGGCTCGCCCTTCTTCATCATCGCGGGCACCGTGGGTGTGGTGGTCGTCATGCTGCTCATCGTCTTCGGGTCGTCGCTCGTCTACTGGCTCGTTGGCAAGTTTGCGTTCAAGGCGCTCGTTCCGTACGGGAAGGTGGCCGAAGTTGTCGGCCTCTCCCTCTACATCATGATCATCGGGACGATCGTGACAATGATCATCGCCGTCGCCATGGGATCGATCAACGCGGGTCCGCATCTGGGACTCTTCGTCGGTTCGTTCGATCCGACGGACAGGCTGCACAAGCTGCTCGCGAACATCAATGTGTTCACGATTTGGAATCTCGTTGTAGTGGCGATCGGTCTTTCAAAGGTCTTCGCGATCACGGAGGCCAAGGCGTACCTCACCGTCGGCGTGCTGTGGCTGCTGTATGTCGCCGCTACGGTCGGCATGAACTTCGGCGGATAGCCTTCTTTAGAACAATCTTCGGCTCATGAAAAAAATTTTTATTGCATGTCTTCTGCTTTGCGTTCCACTCCTGCATGCGCAGGAACGATTCTTCCTCTATGGTAAAGTGCTTGGTGCCGACGGAATGCCCCTTCCGTCGGCACAGGCGTCTCTGTCCACTGTCATCGAACGGCAGCCCATCGCGTCGACGAACGTCTCCTCCGACGGCAGCTTCAAGCTCGTCGTCTCGGGGCACGCCCTGGCGCTGCTCACGTTCACCGGCTTCGGCTGCGATTCACTCACACTCCCGCTCCTGTTGACGACGGAACAGCGCACGCTCAATATGACGGTGCGTCTGCCGCTGCAGCCGGAAGCGCCAACAGGTCTCGGACCGCAGCGCGCGTCGATACAGATGCAGTACGGGAACACGGAGTTGGGGATCGCGGAAAAATTGATGATGGCGATGATGGAGGAGAAGCGTCTCGCGGGAAGGATGACGCCGCTGATGAATGTCGGGATCGGCACCGACGCGGCCGGGAACGGCGCGCCGGCTGTGCATGCCCCCGATCCTGACAGCGTGCTCGCCCGGCTCGAGAAGCAGATCCGCGCCGAACAGAACCCGCTTCACCGCGACGCGTTCCTGCTCCGGTATATGCAGTTCCGCACCGGGACGAAGCGGCCGGGAAATGCCGCCATCGTGAACATGGCGCTCAACCTCATCGATCCCGCGTCGCCGTTCTGGCCGCTGGTGCCGGAGCTTATCAAGGCGAGCGCATCGACGCCGGAGCAATACGGCGAGTACGTCCGCCTCGTGAAGCAGCGCACACCGGATCCCGAATTGAATTCCTGGCTCGACGCGCATCCCTGACCCCGCATTGAAGTCCTGGCTCGGTACGCACCCCTGATTACATCGTGCTCTGCGGATCCACGTCCACGATCACTTTGATACCGCTCTGTTTGCCGAAGGCGTGAAGCATCTCGTAATAGACCTGCCGCACGGCGTTGCGCATGCGCGTTCCGTTCCTGTCCTTCGCCTGGTCCGACTTGACGAGCACCTGCCATCGGAAGTTGTTCATGATCTTAGCGATCACCGCCGGCGCCGGCCCGAGGATGACGACGGCGGGGTAGGCCGCGCGCAGCCGCTGCGCAAACTCTTCGGCGGCATGGTGGATCTTCTGTTCCGTCGCCCCCTTGAATTCGGCGAGTATCACGCGCGTGAACGGCGGATACTTTGCCTCCTGCCTGAAGCTGATCTCCTCGTCGTAGAATCCGAGAAAGTCGTGCGTGAGCACATGCTTGAGCGCGTAATGGTCGGGCTGGAGCGTCTGGATCACCACCTCGCCCGTGAGCGCGCTGCGCCCCGCGCGGCCCGCGACCTGCGTGAGGAGCTGGAATGTGCGTTCGGCTGACCGGAAATCGGGGAGCGTCATCTGCGTGTCTGCGGAGATCACGCCGACGAGTGTGACGCGCGAAAAATCGAGCCCCTTGGCAACCATCTGCGTGCCGAGGAGGATGTCCGCCTTGCCCTCGCCGAATGCCCGGAGCATCGTGTCGTGCGCCCCCTTGTGCG
>JAVBYH010000179.1 GCA_030824175.1 Bacteroidota bacterium
TCGGCCTGCGCCGCGAGTTCTTCGGATGTAGCGGACATTTGTTCCGAGGCCGATGCGTTCTGCTGGATCACCTGATCGAGCTGCTGGATGGCCTTGTTGATCTGGGCAACTCCGGTGGACTGTTCCGCGCTCGCGCTCGAGATTTCCTGGACGAGTTCGGCGGTCTTCTGGATGTCCGGAACGAGCTTTACGAGCATCTCTCCGGCCTGAACGGCGATCTCGACGCTCGTGCTTGCGAGTTCGTTAATCTCGCCCGCCGCGGTCTGGCTGCGTTCGGCGAGCTTCCGCACTTCGGACGCCACGACGGCGAACCCTTTGCCGTGCTCTCCGGCGCGGGCCGCTTCGATTGCCGCGTTGAGCGCGAGCAGGTTCGTTTGACGCGCGATCTCTTCGATGATCGAGATCTTGCTTGCGATCTTCTTCATCGCATCGACGGTCTGATGCACGGAGTCGCCGCCGGTCTTCGCATCCAGTGCGGAGCGTGTGGCGATCCCGTCCGTCTGATGCGCATTGTCCGCATTTTGGCGGATGTTCGAGACCATTTCTTCTGTGGACGAGGAGGCTTCCTCCGCGGCCGCGGCCTGCTCTGTGGCGCCCTGCGACATCTGCTCGGATGTCGAGCTCAGCTCCTGGCTGCCGGAGGCGACGTTGTCTGCGGAGACCATGACGTCTTCGATGACGTCGGAGACGCGCTTCACCATATTGCCGAGCGCATCGATGAGCTGTCCGACCTCGTCCCTGCTCTTCGATTTCAATTCGACGGTCATGTCGCCTTCGGCGACCTTATTGGCCGAGTCGAGCGCTTCGCTCAACGGCTTCGTGATCATGCGCGAGAGGAAGACGCCGAGTCCGACGGCAAGGAGGAACCCGCCCACAAGGAGCGAGACCATCGTCGTGCTCGCGGTCGAGGCGAGTGCTGTATTCGCTTCGGACTGTCCCTTTGCAAGGCGTTCCTTCATGTCCATGATCACGAGGATGATCTTCTGTTCACGGTCTGATGCCGCGCGCATGGCTCCGCTAAGATAGGCGAATCCCTCATCGGTCTTTTTCTCGCGCGCCAACTGGATCAGGATGTCGAGGTGGCGGGCATACTCGGCACGTGATTGCTTGAATTCGTCGAAGGCCTTTCGTCCTTCATCCGAGAGGAGCGTCTTTTCAACCTCGTCGGCATACTTTCCGATCTCATTCCTGTAGTTCACGATATTTTGCGCTTTCTGGTCCATCTCGTCCGTTGTTTTGGCGAGGAGAATATCGCGTGAGTTGACGCGAACGCGCTGGAAATATGTTGAAATTTTTCCGAGGTCCGCCAACGGCATGGCCATTTTTTCATACATCTCCGTATCGGCAACTTCGATCGCCTTGATGTTGACGACACCGATGACGCCGATGGCGGCGGCGATGAGAGCGACGAACACGAAGCCTGAGACGAGCTTTGTACCGACTTTTAGATCAATAAACCATTGCATAAGATTCTCCTAAGTGTAGAGTGACGATTGGTTGAGTGATGCGGTCCGCACCACGACACTGACCCATGCGTCCAACAAACGCGGGGCATTCCCGGAACGGCGGACCGGACACGGATAGATGGACTACCGTGACTTACGAAAGAGAGGGATCACGAGGGCGATACGGCGGATTTTCGTAGTGGTCAATGAGTGGCGTGTGGATGAGGCGGACAATCAGGAACAACCTTCGATCGAAATCAGCGACATACTCACGAACCGGGGCAGGAGTCGGCGATGCACCCACCGAAAGCACCCGGACCCTGGAATTCCAGTGTGCCGTTTCCGGTCGCTGGTCGTACGGATGCCAGCCGATATAATTTTCCGATTCTATTCCCGTTGCATTGCAGATGGGCTGCGATCCGAACGGAACGACGGCGCCTACCAGGACCCTATAGAGCGAGCACGGCAGCAGAAAATGTTCGAGACGATGGAGAAATTGGATGTTCATGTTGTGGGATATAACACATTTCATGCCACAACGCAATGTAAACGATTTGAGCAAATTGCATTTTTTTTCGCGTTTATACATTTTTCTGGGAATGTTGGCTGCATTATAATTAACAATTGGTTATAAACAGCCAACACAATAGGCACATCGACACGTAAACTGTCGGGAGCGACACTACATATTCCTACATACCGCACATCAATCGGATGCCAAGTTCCTCCGGAAGACCGGCGGCGTAGATCTTCCCGGATGCCGTCTCGATGTCGTAGTTCGATCGGATGAGACAATACTCCCATGCCGCAGCGTCGAAGATGCCGAAAGCCAGCATCGGATTTCCATCGCGCGGCTGTCCGACGCTCCCGACATTGACGAGGTACTGATCGAATCGGTCGACCGTCTTCACCCTGCCGAGGCGGGAGAAGATGCCGGGGATGTGCGTGTGGCCGATGAAACAGAGTCGTTCATCGAAATAGCCGATCACTTCCCGTGCGTCGGCAGGGTCGACTATATAGCTCCATTCCCCCGGTCGATCGGGAGAAGCATGGACGAACAGAATGTCCTCTTTCCGCACCGTCAGCGGCAGGGAGGACAGGAATGCTCTATTGCTGTCGGTGAGCTGCGCCGCCGTCCACTGGATCGCTTTCCTTGCAATGACATTGAAGCCGTTTGCAAGCGCCGGTTCGATAGCCGCCGCGTCGTGATTTCCGAGCACGACGATCGGGCAGTGCGAGCGCACAAGCTCCACGCACTCGTTGGGACTTGCACCGTAGCCCACGATGTCGCCGAGGCAGATGATCTCGTCGATATGCTGTTCGTCGATGATCTCAAGCGCAGTCTGGAGGGCCTCGAGGTTTGCATGGATGTCCGAGATGATCGCGTATGTCATGCGGGGTGGTCCGGTCTGATGGCAAGCAACGAGCGATGGTTATTTTTTTTCATGGAATTCTTCGATCCACTGTTCGACGATCGTCACGGAGTGGCCGCCCGATGCACCGAGTTTTTTAACGGCGATGATGTTTTTCCCGTCCGGCGTGACCGTATATTTGAATGTAAAGTCGGCCCCGATCTGCAACTGCACCCCGGCCGAATCCGCCGCAAACAATTCGCGGGGCATGTCGGCCTGAAATTCCGGCCGTGTCCTCACGCGCGCGGACAGGAGCTTGTTCGTCTTCTGGTTGACGAAGAATATTTCATCCCCGATCCACTGCGCATACACGCCCCCGCCATAGGAGACCTGGTACTGCTGTTCCGCTTTCGGGAAGTCGGTCACGTACACTTCGACCTGGCCGCTCTTATCCGAGACGAAGGACAGGTATCGGCCGTCGGGCGAGAGCGAGGGAAAGGTCTCGTTGAAACGCGATGCGAACAGCCGTTGCGGAACAGCCCCGGAGCTCGTCTCGACATACCAGAGATCGTTCTGTCTGTGCGGTTCGGTCTCCAATGTTGCGTATACGATCCTCTTGCCGTCGCGTGTGCACACCGGTTCGCTCTCGAACTCCTTCGACCGGACCACCGGAACGGCCGTCGTCCGGCCGTCCGTCGCAAGCCGGAGGATATCCCCGTTCTCGAAAAACCCCGCTTGGAAGACGAGTTCCTTTCCATCGGGCGACCAGGAGGGTTTCCATGGTTCACCGATGTCGAACGACAACTGTGACGAGACACCCCTGGCGACGTCGTGGACCCACACGGCGTAGGCGCCCGCCTCGTTGGCGCTCGTGGTGGCGATC
>JAVBYH010000411.1 GCA_030824175.1 Bacteroidota bacterium
CGTTGCGGATAAGGACACATCCAAGGCGAAGCAGCGGTACTATTCGGTCTTCCTCTGGTCGCCCGGCGACAAGGCGGCAACGCTCGTTGCTGATACGAACACCGCGGGACTCAGGGACCGTTGGATGATCAGCGAGCACTACCGTCCGAATTTCTCGAAGAACGGCACGCGCCTGTACATCGGCACGGCGCCGGTGCCGATGCCGGAAGACACGACCCTCATCGAATCGGAGACGGCGAAGCTCGATGTGTGGAACTGGCAGGATCCGCTTCTCCAGACACAACAGGTGAAGACCGTCGAGGAGGAGAAGAAACGTTCGTACGCTGCTGTGCTGCATGTGAAGAAGCGTCGGTTCGTGCAGCTTGCCGACGAACTTGTGCCGACCGTCACCGTGGGAACAGAGGGGAATGCCGATGCGGCTATCGGCTTGTCTGCCATGCCGTACCGGCAGCTGCTCTCATGGGACGGTGACAGTTATTTCGATGCGTACGTCGTCGATCCGAATACGGGAGCGCGCAAGAAGATATGCGAAAAGTTGAAGGGCCGTCCGTCCCTGTCGCCCGATGCGCGGTACGCCGTATGGTACGACGAGGGCGCAAAACAATGGTTCACGTACAGCCTCAGGACGGAGGCCGTCACGAATATTTCGAAGGGAATACAATTCCCACTCTACAACGAATTGAACGATATGCCGGATGATCCGGGTGCGTATGGAAGCTTCGGGTGGTCCGAAGGCGACGAGGCCGTGCTGCTCTACGACAAGTACGACATCTGGAGCGTGGATCCGGCCGGCAAAACAGCGCCGGTGAATGTGACGAACGGGGCGGGGCGGAAAACGCAGACGACGTTCCGGTATCTGCGTCTCGACAGCGAGGAAAAATTTATCACACCGGGTCAGCAGCTCCTCCTGAAGACATTCAACACCGTGACGAAGTCGGCCGGATATGCGACGACGACGCTGCGCGCTTCGGACGCTCCGAAACAGGCATACACGGCGACGGCGGAGCTGTCGAATCCCGTGAAGGCGAAGGAGGCGGGCGACCTCTTTTTCATTCAAAGCTCGTTCACAGAGGCGCCCGACATGTACGTCTCGTCACTCGGGTTCCAAACGAAGGTGCGGATCAGCGACACGAATCCCCAGCAGAAGGACTATGTCTGGGGGACTGTTGAACTCGTCTCATGGCTCGCGGCAGACGGGAAGCCGCTCGACGGTCTCCTCTACAAGCCTGAGAACTTCGATCCGAAGAAAAAATACCCGATGATCGTGTATTTCTACGAACGCTACGCCGACCTGCTCCACAGATATTACGCCCCAGCGCCGAGCGCGTCGACGATCAGCCCGATCGTCTACGCGAGCAACGGGTATATCGTCTTCATCCCCGACATCCGGTACGAGACGGGGTATCCGGGGAAGAGCGCCATGGATGCGATCGTGCCCGGGACGCTGAGTGTGATCGCCAGGGGATTTGTGGACAGTGCGCGCGTTGCCATACAGGGGCAGAGCTGGGGCGGATACCAGGTGGCGTACCTTGTCACGCACACGCACATGTTCCGGGCGGCCGGAGCCGGTGCCGCGGTCACGAACATGACGAGCGCGTACGGAGGCATCCGGTGGGAGTCCGGGATGAGCCGCATGTTCCAATATGAAAAATCGCAGAGCCGCATCGGCGCGACATTGTGGGAAAAGCCGCTGCTCTATATAGAAAATTCGCCGCTCTTCGCCGCGCCGTACTGCACGACGCCGCTGCTGATGATGAACAATGACGCGGACGGGGCCGTACCGTGGTATCAGGGCATCGAATTCTTTTCGGCCCTGCGGCGTCTCGGGAGGCCGGCGTGGATGCTCGTGTACAACAACGAGGCGCACAACCTTGTGGAGCGGAAGAATCGCAAGGATCTTTCGGTACGCATGATGCAGTTTTTCGATCACTATCTGAAGGATGCGCCCATGCCCGTATGGATGAAAACGGGAATACCCGCGGTGAACAAGGGGAAGACACTTGGCTTGGACTACTAGGAAGGTACAATGGACCGGCAAATTTTCCGAATACTAGTCAGCACTGAATCCGAGGACGATGCGCGCTCGATCGAGCACGAACTGCGAAACGGCGGGTTGTCATGCGTCGTTCGACGAGTCGATTCACTCGCGGCATTACCGACGTCGGTCACAGAGCACCGGGCCGACATGCTCCTGGCCGATTGGGGATACACACACATGCATCCGGCGGCTGCACTGAAGACGATCAAGGACGAGTGCCTTGCGCTGCCGGTCATCGTCATTGCGGACGCGAACGACGAACCGGCCGCCGCTGAGCTCATGCAGCGCGGAGCCGTCACCTATATTTTATGGTCGCATCTGGCGCATTTGCCGCATGCTGTCCGGACCACGCTTCATGAGAGCATGAGTTCGCGGCGAAGAGAGGACATGCTGTTGGACGGTTTCGAGAACGAACGATCATATCACAACATCTTCAACGGCATTGCCGAGGCGATCTACATCATCGATCCCAAAGGGACGTTCCTTGAGGTGAACGAAGGTGCGGTGAGGATGTACGGATTCACCCGGGAAGAGTTCATCGGTCAGACTCCTGAACTGCTTTCCGCCCCGGGAATGAACGATACCCAGGTCCTGACCAGGCTTTTCGAGAATACGCTCGCCGGGATGCCGCAGCACTTCGAATGGTGGGGACGACGCAAGAACGGCAGCGTGTTCCCGAAGGAGGTATCGCTCACCGAAGGCATCTTCAAGACACGGCAGGTGATCATCGCATCGGCGCGCGACATCACGGAACGCAAACGCAGCGAGGAGATGCTCCGCCAGAGCGAGGAACTGTATCGTGCCGTCATGTCGCAGATCATCGACGGGGTCGTGCTCTTCGATCCGGTCTCGAAGCGCATTTTTCAAACGAACGACGCGTTTCTCTCGATGCTCGGCTATGACAGCGACGAGGTCTGGCGTCTGACGATCTACGACCTCATGGACCCGCTCATCGATCGCGCCCGCCACACGTTCTATGCGGGCCCCGCGGACAAGAGCATCGCCGTCGGCGAGAGCCGGTATGTGAAGAAGGACGGTACGAAGATCAACGTCGAAACCACCGGAAGCAGGATCCATTATGGCAACCACGACATGATATGCCTGCTCGTGCGTGATCTCTCGGACAGGAAGGATGTGGAGGAGCAGCTTCGCAAGGAGAAGGATCAGGTGCACATCCTTTCGCGGGCGATTGAACAGAGCTCATTCATGACGATCGTGACCGACGTCGACGGCGTCATCGAGTACGTGAATCAGAAATATTCGGACGTGACGGGTTTCAGCCGCAGCGAAGTGATCGGCACGAATAATCCTGATGTCATCTTCGGACTCGCCGACCGCGCGATGCAGGAGACCATCTGGACCGTGCTCCGATCGGGCAACGAGTGGCGCGGCATGTTCATTAACCGGACGAAGAAGGGGATCCAAATCTGGGAATCCGCCATCATCACACCCATTCGGACGGGGGATGGGGAATTTTCGCATTACCTCGTTGTGAAAGAAGACGTGACCGAACGGACGCTCGCCGCGGAGAAGATTCAGGAACAGGCGATGCTGCTGGATGCATCTTCCGACGCCGTGCTTGTGGAAGACCTCGCCGGCGTGGTTAAATACTGGAACAAAGGGGCTGAGCACCTTTACGGG
>JAVBYH010000162.1 GCA_030824175.1 Bacteroidota bacterium
AGACAAAAACGACGGCGGGGCGAGATGAATCTCGCCCTACATACAACAACAACATACAAAAAAAAGCAATAATTCCATTCCTACCGGCGGCGGCGTTTCTGTTTATTCTTCGATTTTCCGGCATAGCTCGGCGCCTTGTGCCCGTGCACGAGCGGGGCTGGTTCCTTCTTCCCCTTCATGAACTGGTGTCCGCCCGATTTGACGTGTGGCAGCGGTTTCGACGATTTCTCATCCGGGGCAAGGGCGAAATCGATCATCCGCTTGCTGACGTCGACCTCCTTCACGACGACGCGGATGGCGTCGCCGAGGCGGAACGTGCGACCGTACCTGTCGCCGGTGATGGAGAACATTTTCTCGTCGTACCTGTAATAATCGTCGCCGAGGTTCCTCATGTGGAGGAGGCCCTCGACGAGCACGTCGTTCACCTCGATGAACAACCCGTACGGCGCCACGCCGGAGACGACGGCCTCGTAGATTTCGCCGACGCGGTCGCGCATGTATTCCACCTGCATCACCTTCACAGAGGCGCGTTCGGCCTCCATGGCGACACGTTCGCGGTCCGAGCACCATTTGCATTCCCCGGGAAGGCGTTTTACAAGCTCCTCCCTTCGGGAGGAGGTGATGCCGTGCGCGTACTCGTCCAGCAGCCGGTGCACCATGAGGTCGGGGTACCGCCGGATGGGCGATGTGAAATGCGTATAGTGGTCGAACGAGAGGCCGAAATGCCCGATGTTCTTCTCCGAATAGACGGCCTTCGCCATGCTGCGGATGGCGACCTCGTTGATGACATTTTCCTCCTTCGTGCCCCGGGCCTCGGCGAGGAGTTTCTGCAGATCTTTAGACGAAACGGAGCCCGAAACGTTCAGCGTATAGCCGAATTTCTTGACGAAGAGCGAGAGTTCCTTCAGCTTCTCCTTGTCCGGCAGGTCGTGGATACGATAGACGAACGGTTTTGCGGCCTCCTCCTTCTTCGTCTTGCCGATGTGTTCGGCCACCGTCTTGTTGGCCAGGAGCATGCACTCCTCGACGAGCTGGTGGCTCTTGAGGCGGACCTTCACCTTGATCTCGACGGGCTTGCCGTGCGCGTCGTACTGGAACTTCGCCTCGGGCGAATCGAAGTCGACCGCGCCGTTCTTCATCCGCTTCGCGCGGAGCGCGGAGGCGATCGTCCAGAGTTGCTGCAGGTCTTCCGCATTGTCGCCGGCGCGCGCGTCGAGAACGTGTTCGGCCTCTTCGTACGAGAAGCGGCGCTTCGACCGGATGACGCTATGGCCGATCGCGTACTCCTTCATCACGCCCTTTTTCGACATCGTCATGAAGCACGTGTAGGCGAGCCGGTCCTTCTGGGGCACAAGGCTGCAGAGGTTGTTCGAGATGCGTTCGGGGAGCATGGGCACCACCTGGTTGGCCAGGTAGACGCTCGTGCCGCGTTCGAATGCCTCCTTGTCCAATGCGGTGCCCGGTTTCACGTACGCGCTCACATCCGCGATATGGACGCCGAGGCGGAATGTGTCCGCATCGATGCGTTCGATCGAGAGCGCGTCGTCGAAGTCCTTCGCGTCCTCCGGGTCGATCGTCATCGCGGCGAGCTCCCTCAGGTCCATGCGCGCGGCGATCTCCTTCGTGGAAATTTTGCCCGGTAGCGCATCGGCGGCGGCATCGACGGCCGGCGGGAATTTCTTGTTCAGATGGTACGTCTCGATCACCGAGGCGATCTCCGTGTGGATGTTTCCGGCCTGCCCGATCACGGAGAGCACGCGGCCCTCGGGATTCAGGTGATCGGATTCCCAGGATTCGAACTGAACGAGCACCTTGTCGCCGGCGCGCGCGCCGTTGATATGCTCGGGCGGAATGTAGATGTCGCGCGGCACTGTCGGGTCGTCGCAGATGACGAAATAGAAGCTGCGGCTGTGCTCGAGCCGTCCGATGAATTCCGTTTTGGCGCGGCTGACGACCTCGATCACTTCGCCCTCGATATTCTCGTCCCGGTTCTTCTTGCTCTGCCGTCCGCCGAAGAGCGAGACGCGCACCGTGTCGCCGTTGAACGCGGTGGCGAGCGACCGCTTCGCGATATATACGTCGCCTTCGTTCGGCACGGCGACGAATCCCATGCCCGCCTTCGTGATCATGAGCGTGCCGGTAACCTCGTTCCCTCCGGTGCGGGGACGGTGGTAGCCCTTGGACTTGTTGTAGACAAGCTCGCCGTCGTCGGCCATCGCATGGAGCACGCGGCGCAGCGCCTGGAATTCCGCTTCGTCGTCGATGTTCATCTTCGCCCGCAGTTCGCGCGAGCGGTAGCCTTCGTTCGGATGTCTGTCGAACATTTTTTGAACGCGTGCGTGGAGCACTTTTTCGTGAGAGGCTGTCATGGAAGTTGTGTGTTTAAAAGATGAACCGGTAATAGAGCCGGGCGAGCATGTAGTTTGTCGTTGCGTTGACGCCGATGTCCTCGACGCGTTGCCCAACCTCGAGGATAAAATTTCGCTTCACCTTGTTGCCGAGCGGATATTGTATGGACACATTCATCGTGCTGAGATCAGGCTGAAGCACGCGGCCGCCGATATTGAAATATGCGTCGAGAATCTCGCCGCTCAGGCGCAGATCGACATCTGTCTGTGCACTCCGGCCGGCGGCGTCGACGCCCCCGCCGATGCCGGTCGGACGGATCTCCGCCTTTTTCAGCCACGGGATCTTGTTCCGCTGCATGAAGTCGACGATCGCGGTTGAAACGAGTCCGGCCACCGAGCCTATCATCACGTCGGTCACCTTGGTGGCGATCGCGTCGCGGTCGTTGTTGTTCAATTCGTCACGGAACTTGCCGGGCACGCCGGGACTCGACGTGAGGAGGAACGAGACGGCGTTGTTCTGCACGTCCTCGGTGACCTCGGTTTCGTTCCTGTTCTTGTCGATCCTTGTGACGGTGAATTTTATCGGATCAGGCCTCAGGCGTACGCCGGTGATCTTCATTGTGACGACGACGCGTTCATCCTCTCCCGCGGCCGAGCCGGAGAGCGTGGTGGGAGTGTGCGTGCCCTCGTATTTCGCGGTGATGTCGAGGGCGGGATTGTCCGGGGGACCGGTGAAGATGAGTGAGCCCGAGGCTGTAAATTTTTTGTACCACGTATAGCTCGACTGGTCGGCGACGCGAATCGTGCCCGTGAGACGGATGTTCTGTCCCTCCTTGATGAGCGTGAGGCGGCCGTTCAATTCCGCATAGAGTTCCTCGTATGCGGCCGGATTGGCGTTGAAGATCATGCGTACGCTCACGCTGCCCTGCGTCTGTATCTCGAGATCGTACGCGAGGCCGTCCATGAATGTGGATTCGAATCCCGGGGCCTTCGCGAACGTGCGTTCGAGGTCGTTCATGAATTCGAGCGCGAGCGCGGAGTCCGCCGTGATGCGCGAGGTGTCGTCCACGGTGATGACGCTCGAGATGCGGGAGGACGAGGCCGACTGCTGCGCCGTGGGCGGGAAGTCGAGCTTCGCCTGCCGCACGAGGATCAGGCCGGCGAGGCGCGACTTGTCGTACGTGCCTTCAAACCGGATACCGTTGCCCCCTGTGGCGGCGACGAGATTGCCGAAGAACGACCTGTTTTCAGTACGCACGCGCTCCTGCATCACCATCAATTCGCCGCGGCCGGTGAGGTGGTACTCGTCGG
>JAVBYH010000215.1 GCA_030824175.1 Bacteroidota bacterium
CAATGCAGGCAATTATTCCGATGCCGTCACGTCGATCGCGGCCGTCCTCGAGGCGGAGCCGTCGAACGACATTGCGCGAGAGAATCTCGCATACGTGCAGCAGCTGCTGCAGAATGTCGTGAAGAACGCGAACGGCGGCGGAGACGGCTCGCGTGTCGGCGGCGCTCCGGGCCTCTCGTTCATGAAGAGCGGGCACGAACGGATCTCCATCGTCACGCCGTCGTTTAATCAGGCGGCGTTCCTTGAGGAGACGATCGATTCCGTCCTGAGCCAGGGATATCCCGACCTTGAATACGTCATCATGGACGGGGGCAGCACGGACGGCTCCGTCGAGATCATCAGGAAATATGAAAAATATCTGACGCATTGGCAGAGCCGGCCGGACAAGGGCCAGTACGACGCCATCAACCGCGGGTTCGAGCACACCACCGGCCGGATCATGACCTGGATCAATTCGGACGACAAGTTCCATCCGAATGCGCTGTTCAAGGTGGATCATCTCTTCAGGACAAACCCGCGCGTCGAATGGATGTGCGGGAGGCCGACGTACCTCGATCATACCGGGCGGATCCTCGAGATCCATGAAACGATGCCGGTGTGGAAGAGAGAAGATTTCCTCCGGATGAAATACGACGACCCGTTCATCCAGCAGGAAAGCACGTTCTGGATGCGGTCGCTGTGGGACAGGGCCGGCGGCTCCCTGAACACGCAGTACGACTTGGCCGCCGACCTTGAGCTGTGGATGCGGTTTTTCAGGCATGCGCATCTGGCCAGCTTCAACGCGCTCGTCGGCGGATGGCGCCGGCACGACGACCAGAAATCATCCGCGCAGCGCGCCGCATACATCGCAGAGGCCGAGGCCGTCATCACTGCCGAAAACGCGCGCGTGCACGTCGTGGGCGTTGAAGAACGCGGCACCGCCCATCCCGTGATCCGGTATGATATGACGATGCTCGGGAACGACGGCCTCGATTTTTCAATCGACAGAGACGACCTCTCCTGGACGCACTATGGAACGGACCTCGTGACAATCACACGGGAGGCCGCCACGCATCGCAGGACCGATCTGCTCGCCCTGCTGAAGGCTGAATTTGATCTCACTCCCGGCGCCCTGAGCCGAACATCCGGGGATTCACTGCCTGCACCGGATCGCGGCAGCAGGCTGCGCTCCAGGCTGACCCGGGCGGAAAATCACATCAGTGGAAACCGACTGCTGCCGGCCCGCACCCTTCTCCAAAAAATTCTCAGCGTCGATCCGAACAATGTGGCGGCGTTGAACGACATGGCTGTCGTGGAGATCGGCTGTGACAAGCACGACGCCGCGCTGTTGCTGTTTGAGCGTGTGCTTGCCCTCGATCCCGGCAACACGCTCGCCGCCGAAAACCGCGCGTATTGCCGTGCGCTGACCGGAATGCCCCCCGCGCCTCGGGCCGGGGCGGATGCGCTTCCGCCGCCGATGATCTCGGTGATCACCCCGTCGTTCAACCAGGGGCGCTATATCGAACAGACGATCCTGAGCGTGCTCGCACAGCAGTATCCGAACGTTGAACACATCGTGATGGACGGCGGATCGACGGATGAGACAGTCGACGTCTTGAAAAAACATTCCCATCTCGTGTGGGTCTCCGAAAAAGACGGCGGCCAATCGGATGCTGTCAACAAGGGGCTGCGCATCGCGAAGGGAGAGATCATCGCGTGGATCAATTCCGATGACTGGTACGAACCGGGAGCATTCCTTGCGGTCGGCCGATTTTTCGCCGATCATCCCGAAGAGAACGTCCTCATGGGAGATTGCAACCTCATCGACGCCGACGGCAGGACGTTCGACACGGTGATCAATCATGCGCGGGGATTCGAAGAGCTGAGCAGGTGGTGGGTGGGCCGCTCCATCCCCACGCAGCCCGCGATTTTTTTCCGGAGAAAACTCGTTGATGAGGTCGGAGGACTCGACACGTCGCTCCATTACACGATGGATTACGACCTGTGGATGCGGTTTGCGCGCGCACACAAATTCAACCACATCAGGAGAATCCTTGCGAATTATCGGTTCCATCCGGATGCGAAGATCGGAGACCAACACTGGGAGAAGATCCATCCGGAACTGAAAATGGTCCGATCGCGATACTGCGTGCAGAACCCGCATCTCATTTCCGTTGTCATCGCCTGCTACAATTACGGCGCGTATCTACCCACAGCCGTCCGGAGCGTGCTCGACCAGACGCACACGAATTTCGAGATCATCATCATCAATGACGGCAGCACCGATAATTCCCTTGAAATCGCACGCACACTGATCGCCGACAACAAAGAGCACAGAATCAGCGTTCATACGACCAAAAACCTCGGACCGACGAACGCGCGCATCGAAGGCGCCAAACGAGCAAAGGGCGAATTCCTGCTCGTCCTCGATCCGGACGACAAGCTCGCACCGGACTATATGGAAGAGACGCTGCGCGTGCTTGTGGACGATCCGACGCTCGGCTATGTCTATGTGGATGTGCAGGCGTTCGGCGATTCGGACCGTCTGCACCGCCAGTACGACTACGATTTCAACCGGCTGCTCAGGGAAAATTACCTGGCGTATTGCTCGCTCATCAGGAAGAAGGCGTTCGACGAGGCCGGCGGGTACGATAAAAAATACTGGGGCGGAGCGGAGGACTGGGAATTGTGGATCACGCTCGGCTCCAAGGGGTGGCACGGGAAACACCTGCCGAAGACGCTCTTCTTTTACAACGAGCACTTCCAGACGTCGGTGACAAAATCGACCGCCCGGCTGTATCCGTTCATCAAGGCATACATTACGAGTCAGTTCCCCGCGCTCTACGGCAAGGATGAATACGCCGCCGCACTCGCGACGCTGAAGCAGATGCCCCCGAACTGGCAGTCGCGCCCCATGAAGGGCGTTAAAAATCTGAAAGAGATGCTGAAGCAGTCTCCGAACAATCCGCACATCCTGTATTTCCTGGCCGCGGCATATTTTGACGAGGGAAAATATCCGGAGACGTACGACTGCCTGACGAAACTGCATCGCGTGAATCCGAAGGACGAAGAGGCCAATGCCCTCATCCTGGCGCTCAGTGAAAAGCTCGAACAGGGCGCTGCATCAGCGGCAATCGCTCCGGCCCAGCCGGCACCAGCCGTTGCGGCATCGCGGCAGCCGGCAACCACCGTCTTCGTGTTGACGATCGGGGATATCACATTCGATTCGTGCAAACGGGCACTCGAGGCGCAGACGGGAAACGGGTTCGCGCTCGACTTTATCCGCAACGTCAGCCCGTTCAGCGCCGCGGCCCAGGAAATGATCGACCGGTGCACGACCGAATTCTTCATACAAGTGGACGAGGACATGATCCTCGATGCGCACGCCGTCTCGACAATGGAAGACGCGATGCGCCGGTCGCCCGCGAATGTCGCGATGATCTGTTTTCATCTCTTCGACGTTGACCGCGGCCATCGGATCCAGGGCATCAAGATCTACCGCACCGCGCTGATGAAAGACATCCGTTTCCATGACATCAAGGCCAGCGAGATGGACATCATCGAACAGATGACGTCGAAGGGATGTCAATGGGTGCTTCGCGACGAGATCGTCGGCAGGCACGGTACGCTCTACACGCCGGAATCG
>JAVBYH010000104.1 GCA_030824175.1 Bacteroidota bacterium
GGTGCTCTGCGGATTCCAGATCATGATCAACAACATACAGACGCTGCCGAGCGATTTCTTCTCGGGGCGCAGCGTGGGCACACTCGCGGGGGTGGGCGGCATGAGCGCCGTCTTCGGGGTGCTCGTCTTCTCGACATGGCTCATTCCGTATCTGAGCAGGATCAGCTACGTGCCTGTGTTCATCATGGGCGCGATACTCGTGCCGCTTGGCGTGGCGTCCATCTTCATCTTCGGCGGGACGATACGAAGGATCGACACGGACGAATAGAACGGTCCGCACACATTCACTCACACATACATCATTTATGGGAGTCAATCATGGCAGTGGCAAAGAATCAGACGTTCATTGAGAGCACGCAGTACGAATGGGAGACTGTCGCCGACGGCGTGCGCCGCGCGATCACGGCCTACGGCGATCCGTTGATGACGGTACTCGTGGAGTTCAGGAAGGGCGCGGTGGGGTACTTGCACAGGCACCCGCATGTGCAGATCACGTACGTGCAGTCCGGCCGGTTCGAGGTGTCGATCGACGGCAGGAAGCAGACGCTCACAGGCGGCGACTTCTATTACGTCGCGCCGGAGCTCGAGCACGGGGTGCTGGCGCTGGAGGACGGGGTGCTGCTCGACGTGTTCACGCCGATGCGCGACGATTTCGTGAAGGCGTGAGGACAGGAACGGGGCGACCGTTTATTAAACTACAGGTTCGGGTAAAAAAAAACGGTCCGCCTCTTTTGGGTGAAGGGAAAAATCCGTATGTTACATCATTCTATCGAATCTCACACTTACAGTGAAAGGCACCAGCATGAGCACTCCGTTATTCGACTTAACCGGTAAAGTTGCTTTAGTTACAGGCGGCAGCACGGGATTGGGACAGGGCATGGCGCTCGGTCTTGCCGAGGCAGGCGCAGATGTCGCACTCGTGGACTATGTGGACTCCACCGAGACAATGGCGCTCATCGAACAGCTCGGACGCAAGGTCATCAACATCAAGGCCGACCTGATGAAGATGGAAAACATCGCATCGGTCGTCGAGACAACGCTTGCTGCGTTCGGCAGGATCGACATCCTGGTGAACAACGCCGGCATCATCCGCCGCACACCCGCGATCGACTTTTCGGAAAAGGATTGGGACGAGGTGATGACACTGAACTCGAAGACCGTGTTCTTCCTGAGCCAGACCGTCGCACGCGACATGATGAAGCGCGGCTACGGCAAGATCATCAACATCGCATCGCTCCTCGCATTCCAGGGAGGCGTCTTCGTCCCGTCCTATGCGGCGAGCAAGGGCGCCGTCGCGCAGATCACGAAGGCGCTCGCCAACGAGTGGGCCTCGAAGGGCATCACGATCAACGCGATCGCACCGGGCTATATGGCGACGAACAACACGAAGGCGATCCGCGAGGATGAGGTGCGCGAAAAATCGATCCTCGCGCGCATACCCGCCGGCCGCTGGGGCCTGCCGTCCGATCTTCAGGGCGTGGCGGTGTTCCTGGCGTCACCCGCGTCCGACTACGTCAACGGCCATGTGCTCGTTGTCGACGGCGGATGGATGGCGCGCTGACGACCGCGCACCGCGGCCGACAGCCAGTGCCGCGTCTGCAGACACTTTAAACCGGACATTTTCAATTCCATCGAAAAGGAAGACGAATGCACAACGTTCTTGAACAGCTCGGATTGCTCGGCATCGTGCCCGTGATCGCGATCGAGGATGCAAACGACGCGGAGCCGCTCGCACAGGCGCTCATCGACGGGGGACTGCCCTGCGCCGAGGTCACGTTCCGCACCGCGGCGGCGAAAGATGCGATCGAGCGCATCGCGAAGAAATTTCCCGACATGGCGCTCGGCGCCGGCACCGTACTCACGGTCGACCAGGTGAAAGCCGCCGTCGACTGCGGCGCGAAGTACATCATCGCGCCCGGACTGAATCCGAAGACCGTCGACTATTGCGTCTCGCACAACATCCCTGTGACGCCCGGCGTGGCGACGCCGTCCGAGGTCGAGCAGGCGCTCGAGTTCGGGCTCGAGGTCGTGAAGTTCTTTCCCGCCGAGCAGGCGGGCGGCCTCCCGTTCCTGCGTGCGCTCTCCGCGCCGTACAACAAATTGAAATTCATCCCTACAGGCGGCATCGACGAAAAGAACATCCTGTCCTATCTCGCATTCCCCAAGGTGCTCGCCTGCGGCGGCAGCTGGATGGTGAAGACGGAGATGATCTCGATGAAGCAGTTCGACCAGATCCGCACGATCACCGAGCAGGCCGTGAAGACGATGCTCGGCTTCGAGCTTAAACATGTCGGCATCAACACCGCCGGCGCGGACGAATCCATCGGCATCGCGCGCGAGTTGTCGCTGTTGCTGGGCGCGCCGGTGAAGGAGGGGAACTCCTCGAATTTCGTCGGCACGCAGTTCGAGGTGTTGAAGCGCCAGTACCTCGGCGCACACGGCCACCTCGCGATCGGCACGAACTTCATCGACCGCGCCGTCGCCCACCTGGAACGGAGAGGGTACAGGATCATCGAGGAATCGAAAACGGAAAAGAACGGGAAGCTGGCTGCGGTCTATCTCGAACAGGAAATCGGCGGCTTCGCGCTGCATCTGCTGCAGGCATAACACCACACAATGAGGAACCAATGGCTAAACATAAGATCGTAACATTTGGAGAGATCATGCTCCGCCTCTCGACGCCCGGCTTCAGCCGGTTCGTGCAGGCGCAGCAGTTCGATGTAAACTACGGCGGCGGCGAAGCGAACGTGGCCGCCTCCGTGTCCCAGTACGGGCTCGAGGGGTGCTTCGTAACGAAGCTCCCGAAGCACGAGATCGGCGAGGCCGCCGTGAACGAGCTCCGCCGCTACGGCGTGAACGTCGAGCACATCGTGCGCGGCGGCGACCGCGTCGGCATTTACTTCCTCGAAACGGGCGCAAGCCAGCGCGCCTCGAAGGTCATCTACGACCGTTCGAACGCGTCGGTGGGCGAGATCAAACCGGGCGAAATCGACTGGGAACATGTGTTAGCGGGCGCATCGTGGTTCCATTGGACCGGGATCACACCGGCCATCGGCGCGGGTCTCCAGACGATCCTGAAGGAAGCGTGCGTCGCGGCGAAGAAACTCGGCATCTCCGTGAGCGCCGATCTCAATTATCGCAAGAAACTCTGGACGGAAAAAGAGGCGCAGGCCGTGATGATTCCGCTTATGGAGTACGTAGACATCTGCATTTCGAACGAAGAGGATGCGGACAAGTGCCTCGGCATGAAGGCGGGAGAGACGAACGTCGAATCCGCCGCCATCGACGAGGGCGGCTACACGGCGCTTGCGAAGGCGCTCAAGACACGGTTCGGATTCAAGACGGTGGCGATCACGCTCAGGGAGAGCTTTTCGGCCTCGCGCAACGGGTGGAGCGCCATGCTCGTGGACGACAAGGACTGCGTCCAACCGTACAGGTCGAAGCAATACGACATACAGATCGTTGACAGGGTCGGCGGCGGCGATTCGTTCGCGGGCGGCCTCATCTACGGCCTGCTCATGAAACCGAACACGAAAGCCGCGCTCGAATTCGCGGTCGCCGCATCGTGCCTGAAACAGACGATACCGGGCGACTTTAATCACCTCAGCGTCGCCGAGG
>JAVBYH010000218.1 GCA_030824175.1 Bacteroidota bacterium
CCGCGTACGAGAACATTTCATGCACAATGTCGACCACGGGGGTGTCTGCATACCCGGCCTCCCGCTTCTTGATAAAGAAGGCGTTCTCGGCAAACCGGCAGGCGTCGATGAAGAGCGGTATGCCGTACCGGTTCAGGACCGCCTTCGTCTCGCGAATGTTGGCCATGGAGACCGGCTGACCGCCCCCGGAATTGTTCGTTACGGTGATGAAGCAGACGGGGATGTTCTCCGCCCCTTTCTCCTGAATGAACCGGTCGAGCGCGGGAACGTTCATGTTCCCCTTGAAATCGGCGATCAGTTCAGGGTGCGTCCCCTCTTCGGTGGGAAAGTCCACCGCCACCGCCCCGGAGAATTCGACATTTGCGCGCGTCGTGTCGAAGTGCGTGTTGTTGGGAATGTATTTTCCCTTGCCTCCCATGACGGAGAAGATGATCTTCTCCGCTGCCCGGCCCTGGTGTGTGGGGATGACAAATGTTAGGCCCGTGAGCTTCTTCACGACCGATTCGAAACGGAAGAACGACCGGGCGCCGGCGTACGATTCGTCGCCTTCCATCATGCCCGCCCATTGCTTCGCACTCATCGCCGATGTCCCGCTGTCCGTCAGGAGGTCGATCATCACGTCTTCGGCGCGGATCAGGAACGGGTTGTAATGCGCCTCTTTCAGGATCGCCGTGCGTTCCGACGCCGTCGTGAAATGGATGGGCTCGATGGATTTGATCTTGAACGGTTCAATGATGGTTTTCATGGGTTCACTCTTTATCGTATTGAACGAGGGAAAAGATATCGTAGTGTTTCAGCCGTTCGCGGGGATGCAGGAACGAGAGTTCGATGATGAACGAGAGGCTCACGATCGTTCCGCCAAGCTCCTCCACGAGGGAGCACGCGGCGCTCATGGTGCCGCCCGTGGCGAGGAGGTCGTCCTGCATGAGCACGCGCTCGCCGCGTGCGACGGCATCGGCATGCATCTCGACGGCGTCGCTGCCGTACTCGAGCTGATACTCGCGGCGGATCTTCGCCGCCGGAAGCTTGTTCGGTTTTCTCACCGGGATGAAGCCTGCGCCGAGCTTGTAGGCAAGCGCGGCGCCGAGGATGAAGCCGCGGGATTCGATGCCCACCACCTTGTCGATGCGTTCGTCCTTGTAGCGCTCGTACAGCGTGTCCACGCAGTACGCAAGCGCATCCTTGTCCTTCAACAGCGTGGTGATATCACGAAACATGATGCCGGGTGTTGGAAAATTCGGAACGGTGCGGATCGTTGATAAGAGATTCATGGTCTGGTCGGTGAGGTGTGATAATTACCACAGGATCTTTTCTTTTTTCAGGATGGCTTCGGCGCCCTTCTTGCTTTCTTCGGTCATGCGGCCCGCCGCATGCATGTTCGAGGCGTACTCGACCGCCTCGCCGAACTTCATTCCCTCCATCGAAGCGAACATCTCCTTCAGGAGTCCCATCGATGAAGCGCTCACGCCGGTGCAGAGCTCCGTTGCGAGCGCAGCGGTTTCGCTGTCGAGATATTCGGGCAGCACCACCGTCGTCACGAGGCCCGCAAGCTTCGCCTGTGCCGCAGAGATGACGGAACCCCGCAGCATCAACTCCCTCGCCTTCCCTTCGCCGATCTTCTTCACGAGGAACGGCACGGCGAGCGCCGGGAGCAGCCCGCTGCGCACTTCGGTGAATCCGAACGAGGCCTTCTCCGAGGCGATCACAAAATCGCAGATGACGGTGAGCAGGCATCCGCCTGCGTGCGCCGGCCCGTTCACTTTTGCGATCACCGGCTTGCGGATGGAATAAATGATCTGCGCAAGGCGCATGACGAGCTTTGCATCGTCCACGCATCGCCCGAAATCCAGCGATGCCCCCCTCTCGAAATACTCGAGGTCCTCGCCGGCGCAAAAGTATGCGCCTGAGCCGGTGAGCACAATGACCTTTACCGCGGGATCCTTCGATGCCGCAACGAACGCGTTGGTGAGCTCCTGCACCATCGTATCGTCGAGCGTGTTCCGTTTGTCGGGACGGTTCATTGTGATCAAACAGACGCGCTGGTCAGTGCTGTATTTTAATCGAGAGTATTCCATGATGCGCCGGTGATCATTAGAAAAGTTTGTATGAAAATAAGTAAATAGAAACGGAGAAGCAATCACGGCCGGCAAAAAACCTCGCATAAAAAAACCTCGCAGCAAGAATCGCTGCGAGGTTTGTCGTGCATGATGGCTCATCGTCGTTCGGAGAACCCTCAGAGTCCGACAAGCATGTCGCGGTAATGCGGCACAGGCCAGTGGTTGTCGGAGGTGTAGAGCTCGAGCTCGTCCACGATGGCGCGAACCTTCTCGCATTGGATCTTCACGTCGCCGAAGGCCTTTCCTTTCGCCTTGATCGTGCCCTTGGCTTCGGCGGCTTCGATAAGCTTGTCAAGAACAGCCGTCTCAGCCTGGAGGCCTGCGACATTTTTCGCGATCTTCTTCGCGAGATCGGTCAGCGACTTCACGGCGGGGTTCGTCTTGCCGACGGCGCTCTTCACACCGGCAATGGCGTTCGTAATCTCCGTGAGATACAGCAGCACGCCCGGCAGATAGAGTGTCGAGGCCATTTCCTTCGTGATGCTGGCTTCGATGTCGATCTGCTTGATGAAGTTCTCCATGTCGATGTGGTAGATCGCATCGAGTTCGCGTTCGTTGAAGATCTTGTACTCGCTGTAGAGCTTCACCGCTTCCTGTGACGTGACGGCTTCGACCGCTTCCGGGGTGGTCTTCACGTTCGGCAGGCCGCGGCGCTTCGCCTCTTTCTGCCAGTCCATCGAATAGTTGTCGCCTTCGAACAGGATTGGCTTCACCCGCTGAAGCGTCGCACGGAGGACCTCGATCACCGAGGTGTTGAAGTCCTTGCCGCCGGCGATCTCCTGCTCCAGCTTCAGACGGAGCTCATCTAGCTTCTGGGCCATGGCCGTATTGAGTGCCGTGATCGCGGTGGACGGCGTCTGCGACGAGCCGACGGCGCGGAACTCGAACTTGTTGCCCGTGAAGGCGAACGGCGACGTGCGATTGCGGTCTGTGTTGTCGCGCCGAATTTCGGGAATCTTGTCGATCCCCGGCGACATCCATGCCTTGCCCGCTTTTTCGGAAGTCTCGCCGCTGAGCAGGTCGTTGACCACAGACGTGAGCATCTCGCCAAGGAAGACGGAGATGATCGCGGGCGGCGCTTCGTTCGCCCCAAGACGGTGGTCGTTCGACGCCGACGCAATGGCTGCGCGCAGCAGCGGTGCGTGATCGTACACGGCACTCACTGTTGAAACGAGGAAGACGAGGAATTGCAGGTTTGAATGCGGCGTTTTGCCGGGATTGAGCAGGTTCTCACCCGTGTCCGTCGCAATCGCCCAGTTGGCGTGCTTGCCGCTGCCGTTGATGTGCGCGAACGGTTTCTCATGGAGCAGTACCGCCAGGTCGTGACGGGCGGCGACGCGGTCCATGAGGTCCATCAGGATCTGGTTGTGGTCGATGGCGACGTTCACATCCTCGAATATCGGCGCGACTTCGAACTGGTTCGGCGCGACTTCGTTGTGGCGCGTCTTCAGCGGTATGCCGAGCTTGTACGATTCCTCTTCGATCTCCGTCATGAA
>JAVBYH010000397.1 GCA_030824175.1 Bacteroidota bacterium
CACCCGCCCGTTGATGCTCGTCGTGCGCAGCGGCAGATGCCTGTACTGGAAGAACGGCTGCGTGACGGGAAGCTTGGCCAGCCCGTCCTCCGTTCCAATCCACATGTTGTTCTGGCGGTCCTCGTAAATCCACCGGATGCGGTCCGAGATCAGCGACTGCGGATTGTCGACCTCCCTCCGAAGGTGCTGCACACTCGCGTCGGGATTCGCGATGTCGTCGAAGAGGAACAGTCCGAGATATTCGTATGTGCCGGCCCAGAACCGCCCGAACTTGTCCCTGAAGACCTGGCTGATCGGCGAGGTGAGATATCCCCTTAGTTCCTTCGGCGCATCATGGGCGTCGATCCACTGTCGGGCGGCCGGATCGAACGTGTGGAATCCCGATTGCGTGCCGATCCAAAACGAGAGATTCCTGTCGTTGAACACGGAAAGGATGTTGTTTTCCCCCGGTGCAGGGCCGGCAAGGGCGGGATGCGTGAATTGCTCCACACGGCCCGTCGCCGGATCGAACCGCAGCAATCCCTTGTCCGCTGACCCGAGCCAGAGTGCCTGCTTGTCGTCCTCGATGATGCACGTGATGTTGTTTGTTGGAAAGCGATGCGTACCGGACGATGCCGTGCGGTAAGACGTATGGGTCCCCGTCGCCGCATCGAGCCTGTTCAATCCTCCGGCAAGCGTGCCGTACCAGACGTTCTTCGCGTCGTCCTCGAACAGGCATTGGATATAGTCGTCGTCATGCTCGCGCCCGTCGACGCGCGCGAAGGCTTCGCGTTGCGGATCGTACGTGCACAGTCCGCCGCCCCATGTGCCCACGAGAAGCGTCCCGTCTGAGCGTTCAAGGAGCGAATACACGTAATTCTGAGGAAGGGAAACTTTGTTGGAAGGATTATGCTTGAAGGATTTGAACGCCTGCCCGTCGTACCTGTTCAGACCGTCCTTCGTGGCGATCCACAAATATCCGTCCTGCGTCTGCAGGATGCTGTTGATCGAATTGTTGGAGAGGCCGTTTTCGATAGTGAACTGTTCGAACATCATCGAGCGGTATTGTGCCGACGCCGGAACGCACAACACCATGACAACGGCAAGGGCTGCTGCTGACTGCCGAAAGCGCATAGTTGACTCTGGTCGCAAAAAATTTTAGCAAGGCCGGAAAAACATATCCATCAATATGGCGTTATTTTTCGGCGATCACAATCGCGCGTCCTCAGTTTCCCTGAAGTGCGGTTCGTATGGCGGCGTGTGTGTCTTTCAATTTCGACGGTTTCGTGAGCACATCCCTGATGCCCATGGCGAGCAGATGCTCCTTCGTGAATCCGTCGAGATATCCGGAGGCGACCATGACCTTTACGTCGGGGTTAATCTGTGTGAGATGCCCGAACAATTCCTCGCCGCCCATGCCAGGCATCCCGAGGTCGGTGATGACGAGATCGATCGTGCGGTGGTGCATCGTGTAAAGCTCGAGCGCATCCTTCCCGTTCGAGGCCGAAATAATGTTGTATCCCTCGCCGGTCAGGAACTCGGCAAGCATCTCGCGTATGTGCTCTTCGTCGTCGACGAGCAGTATCGTCGCCCCGCGTTCGTGTACGGGCGCCGTTTGCGCGACGGCGGCAGTCTCCGCCGCGCTCTCCAGCGCGGGGAAGTACAGGGCGAATGTCGTACCGGCGCCGGGGGCGCTCGTAACGTCAATATACCCGTTGTGGTTCTTCATGATGCCGTGCACCATGGCGAGTCCGAGCCCGGTCCCCTTTCCGGGGTCCTTCGTCGAGAAGAACGGATCGAAGATCCGTGCAATCACCGACGCTTCCATGCCTGCACCGGTGTCCGAGACGGAGATCGCGACGTACGGTATCGGCGCTGCCAGGGGAAACCGTTTTTTCACGTCCTCGGGCGCCGCAGCATGTTGCCGTATCGAGAGTGTACCCGCGTTCTCCATCGCGTCACGCGCGTTCAATGCAAGATTCAAGAGCGCCTGGTGCACCTGCCCGGAGTCTCCGAGGATCATGCGCGTGTCGTCGTCGATCTCGGTGTCGATGGCGATCGACTTCGCCAGAAAATGACTGAGCATCCCCTTCAGTTCTGCGATGATCTTGGACGGCAGGACGGGCTTCAGCTCACGCTGATCGGGCCGGGAAAACATGAGGAGCTGCCGTGAGATGGACGTTCCCCGCTCCGACGCCTCGATGATTCTGTCGATGTATTTCTTCAGCTCGGGCTGGCCGGAGACCTGATGCTGCAGTAATTCCGCGGAGCCGAGCACCATCGCAAGCAGGTTGTTGAAGTCGTGTGCGATGCCTCCGGTGAGTGTGCCGAGGCTTTCAAGCTTCTGCGATTGCATCAGCTGTTCCTGCATCCGCCGCTGCTCGGTCAGATCGCGGGCAGTCGCGATGATCACATCGCGGCCGAAATATTTGCCCTTGCTGCAGTAGACCTCCTTCGGAAACGTGTCGCCGTTCTTCCGCTTCCCCCAAAAATCGAACGACACCGGCACGCCCGTTTCAAAGACACCGAGGATGAGTCCGGCGATGCGGTCCATGTCGTTCAGGCCGGCGGCCCCCACGAAAGCGGGCATCTTGCCGATAAGTTCCCCGCGCGTGTGCCCGTACATCCGCAGCGCGCCCGCATTTACATTCACGAATGTCAGGTTCTCGTCGAGGATGTAGATCGCCTCGGTGACCGTATTGAACAGGTCGATGTAACTAAGCTCGCTTTCGCGCGACGACGTCTCGAACTGCATGCGCTTCTCCTCGACGGCGATCGCCGATGCCAGAATGCCCAGGATCTCCTTCTCCGCCGTGCCGAGATTCACGTCCACATCGAACAACACGCTCAGCGTGCCGGTGTGCCCGTCGTCGATGCGGACCGATTTCCCTGCGTATGTCCGCAGATGGGACTCCGGCACACACGTGATCGCATCACGGTACCGGCTCTCGTGAAACCGCTCAATGACGAGAACGTCGTCCGATGCGTTGTCGACGATCGCGTTCACCGCGGCGCACCCGGCGTCGTGCTCGGCGATCCCGAACTCCGCCCCGCGCCTGAATCCTATCGTGGTGCACCGGCCGTTCCCGTTCCGCGTGTAGAGCGCGATCTCGCCGCCCAGCAACTCGCATGCAAGCGACGTGAGGCGTTTGATCTTCATGATGGGGTCTGCATCGAACGTCAGCAGGCAGTTGTTGATCTTCGTGAGCCTGTCTTCCGTGCTCAGAACGTGTGTCTTGTGGTCGTGCGAGAGCGTCGTCATGTAATTCCGCGCCACGCCGATGATGATCGTCAGCACCAATGTCGCCGCCACCCCGGGCCAGTTCGCGATGGTCTCAGCCGGCGACACGATCGACGCGAACAGAAGAATCGTCACAGCCCAGACGAGGAGACCGCCTTTCATGCCGAGGAGGATCGTGCTGATGAGTACGATGGCGGTGATCATCGCGCCGGCCCTGGAGCCGACCTCCCGGTAGATCTCCGGGAACACGACAACCAACGCAAGCACCATCAATACCACGATGGTACGTCGCACCAGCGAATTTTTCCACAGCCACTGCAGCCGCGCATTTTTCGTGTCGTTCCACATTGTTCAGCATCCTTTGTGTGACAGCGATCAGTACCGCGTTCATA
>JAVBYH010000105.1 GCA_030824175.1 Bacteroidota bacterium
TGTGATGTAGCTGGACATGTACTTGATGAACGCCACGATCACTGTCGTAAGAACGATTGCGCCGATAATGACCGCAAGGATGGCTGTGGACGCTTCGTCACGCAGTGCCTGCACCGCGGCGGACGGATCCGATGATACTGCAAGCATTCCGAGCTGACCGTTTATTGCATTCAGTTTCACGATGATGAAGACGGCCAGGAACACCACGGTCATGGCCAGGATGCCCGCACCGATTGACAATTTCTGCTTCATCGACCGGTTGTTAAATCGTGTGAATAAATTCTTCATAGCTCGTCCCTCCCTTCGCCTGAATCGAATTCCAATATTCCATCGACGCCGCCATGCCGTCCTTTGTGCCGACGCGTTTTTCGATCGCCACCATCTCGCGGTAGATCTCCGTGACGGTCTTCACTCCGCTTGCCTTCGGCTTCCGGCGGACCGAGCTGTACGCGATGGGGCGCCCCTTCTCATCCTTCGACACCGAGATATTCGCGAACACCCAGTACCCGGACCCGTCTCTCGCCATGTTCTTCACATAGGCGAAGATCTCGGACCCCGACTGAACCGTGTCCCATAACAGCTTGAAGATCGCCCGGGGCATCTCAGGATGCCGGACGATGTTGTGCTGCGATCCGATAAGTTCCTTCTCTGTGTACTGCGCGAACTCCACGAAGATCTTATTGCAGTAGAGAATCCTGCCCTTCAAATCCGTTTTGGAGACGATAAAATCCTCTTCACGCATTTCCCTGAGTTTGTTTGTGGGCGTTACTGTGTATTTCATAAAGTAGTGTGGATTGTGGGAAGGTTGACGGTACAACTATCGATTGCCAAATATCTATCAATAAATATGCCATACGCATTTTTCATCGTTTTCCCCATTTTTTAAAGTGATCTGTGAATATGTGTAGTTTATTATTAGCCATTTGAGTAATTTAATGTATTCAATCACCAACCATCTGCATACGTGAACCCACATAATACGATACGCACAGTTGTCCTCAGTCTGTGTCTTGCGCTTTCTTGCAGTCTCACGACTCGCGCCGGCGTTACAGCAACGGTGGAGGTACCGACATTCTCCACACTCCGTGGATTCTATACGTCACCCTTCGACCTCACCATCTCTTCGGGCACGGCCGGGGCCGTGATCCGGTATACGCTCGACGGCTCGGATCCGCGCACTTCCCCGACCGCCTTCGAAAAAATATCTCCCGCCGTCGTCCGCATCGATCCCGAAAGCACCTATGCGGTGCGCGGAAAAACTCCCGCCGTCGTCGTACGTGCCTGCGGCTCCGCCGCCGGCTTTACGGTGAGCGATGCCGCCGCCAACACGTACCTCTTCCGGAACAGCATCGTCTCTCTCTCCCCCGAAGACAAGTCTCCCGGCATCGGCTGGCCGCTGCCCACGCCCTTCGCGAATCCGCAGGCGTATGATTATGGAATGTCGCCTTCCGTGCTCAACGATGCACGGTACAGGAATCTCATCGACACCGCGTTCGTCTCCATACCAAGCCTCTCCATCGCCACCGACATGAAATATCTGTTCTCCTCGGACAGCGGCATCTACCGGAACGCGATGCTCGACGGGGATGCGTGGGAGCGCCCCGCCTCATTCGAACTCCTGAACCCCGACAAGAGCGCCGGATTTCAGATTAACGCAGGCCTCCGCATTCGCGGCGGCTGGAGCAGGCACGGCGACAATCCGAAACACGCGTTCCGATTCCTGTTCAAGAGCAAATACGGAAAGGGCAAGCTCGAGTATCCCCTGTTCGGAACCGAAGGCGCCGCGAAATTCGACAAGATAGACATCCGCACCGGACAGAATTATGCGTGGAGCTATCCCGGACACATGGGCCGCGTGAACACCATGATCAGCGACGTGTTCAGCCGCGATCTCCAGCGCGAGATGGGACGCCCGTACACGCGAAGCCGCTTCAATCATCTCTATCTGAACGGCGCCTACTGGGGACTGTTCCAGACGCAGGAGCGCGCCGAGGCGAAGTACGCCGCCTCCTACTTCGGCGGCAGCGACGCCGACTACGATGTGGTGAAGATCAACGACGATTATACGATCGAGGCAACGGATGGGAACCTGCTCGCGTATCAGGAAGTGTGGAACGCCTGCACCGCGGGATTCAAAGTGGACACGGCGTATTTCAATCTTCAGGGGATGGATAAGTATGGCGCGCGCATCGCAGGCCGGAAAAGTCTCGTGGACGTGCCCAACCTCGTCGATTACATGCTCATCATTTTTTACACGGGCAACTTCGACAGCCCCGTGAGCAAGTTCGGGTCGAACAAGCAGCCGAATAATTTTTATGCCATCTATAATCGAAGGCTCAACGACGGTTTCCGTTTCTTCCAGCACGATGCAGAACATACGCTCCGCACAACCTCAGGCGAGGGGCCCGGCATCGGTCTCAATGAGAACCGTGTGAATCTCGGTACGCTCACCGACGGCAATAAAATGACGGTGACGTCCTTTTCGTACTTCCAGCCGCAATGGCTGCACTTCCGGCTTTCGGAAAACGCCGAATACAGGATGCTGTTCGCCGACCAGACGTACAAACATTTTTTCAACAAGGGATGCATGACACCTGAACGGGCGAAGGCGCTCTTCCAGTCGCGTGCGAACGAGATAGACATGGCGATCATCGCCGAATCCGCCCGCTGGGGAAACACGTACCTGAGTCCGGCGGCGACGAAAGATGACGATTGGATGCCTGCGATCACCGACATTCTCAACAAATATTTCCCGTATCGCTTCGCCCTCGTGCTCAACCAGCTCAGGGCAGCGGGACTCTACCCTGCCATCGATGCGCCCGTGTTCCTCCTGAATGGCGATCCCACTCCGGAGCATCATGTCGAGCTCGCTTCCGGTTCATCCATCACGCTGCAGAATCCGCTCCATCAGGACGGCACGCTCTATTACACGCGCAACGGCGCCGATCCACGCACCGTCGGCGGAGGTATCTCGGCCTCCGCCGTAAACGGGGGCGTACAGACGACGATCACGCCCGAGGCCGCCCTCACCGTGAAGGCGCGTGTGCTCAAGGGATCGATCTGGAGCGCGCTTCATGAGGTCGCGGTGAACGTCACTCCCGGCACCACCGGCGTGGACGGCACAACTCCCGCCGTACCAACGGGCATGGGCCTGCTGCAGAATTATCCGAATCCGTTCAATCCCTCGACGCGCATCAGGTATTCGCTCTCCCGCCCGGGCCGTGTCACTGTTTCGGTGCACAACACGCTCGGCGAAACCGTGGACGTGCTTGTCGACGCGTTATTGGAACCGGGCGTCCGCGATGTTTCCTGGAACGCATCACGGCACGCCAGCGGCATGTATTTCTGCCGGATGACCGTGTCGGGGAGTGAAAATTATTCTGCGGCGAAGAGAATGCTTCTCGTGAAATGAAGAATTGAAACGTGTAGGGCGAAACGACGTTTCGCCCCGTTTCAACTATCGTGCCGATCGCTTACTTCACAACAGTGCTTCTGGACGACGTCGTCTCCTGCACAGCCCACCGATGCCCGCAATGCCTGCACTTCACCTGCACCCAATTCGTCTTCGAGGTCGTCGTCGTTTCCTTCGTCTCCGT
>JAVBYH010000111.1 GCA_030824175.1 Bacteroidota bacterium
GGACAGCATGTTCGGACAGTCGATCCACACGCAATTCAAGGGCCGCGATCCGCTCGACCGCCTCGTCATCGAGGCGCACCGCGTCGGTATCGAAGTCTATCCCTGGTTCGAATACGGCTTCGCATCGTGGTATTCGGGAACCTCTTTCCCGCGCGGCGGACACATCCTCGCGAAATATCCGTCGTGGGCGCTCCGCTCCATCGACGGACAGATCTGCAACAAGAACGGATTCGACTGGATGTCCGCCGCGAATCCCGACGTGCAGCGGTTCATGAATTCGCTCATCAAAGAGGTCATCGAGAAATACGACGTCGACGGCGTCGAATTTTCGGACCGCATCCCCGCCATGCCTGTCGAAGGCGGCTACGATTCCGTCACCGTCGCACTCTACAAGGCCGACCATAACGGCGCGGCGCCGCCGTCATCGTTCACCGATCCGAAGTGGATGCGATGGCGTGCGGACAAGATGAATCAGTGGTATGCCGGCGTGCGCACGCTTATAAAGAACCGAAGCACGCATCTCGTCGTCGCCTCGAGCCCGTCGCAGTATCCCTGGGCGTACCAGGAATACCTGCAGGATGCGTACAACTGGCTCCTCATGGGAATTCCCGATCACTACATTCCCCAGCTCTATCGATATTCGTTTCCCGAATATTCTTTCGAGCTGAATAAGGCCCTCGGCCTCGTGGGGACGAAGGACAAGGCGAAGCTGTTCCCCGGCGTGCTGATGAATCTCGGATCGGGATCGTCCGCGTACGTGATGCCGCCCGATTATCTCCTGCAGGTGATGAAGGCGCACCGCGAGAACGGCATCACAGGTGAGGCGTTCTTCTACTACGAGGGACTGCGCAAGAACAACAACCGGCTCGGCGATACGCTCAAGGCGACCTATTACAAGGAGCCTGCAATCGTCCCGGGCCGCGGCCGCACGGCATGGCGCCCCGCAGGTTTGATTGTGAATGAGGATGATGCCCAAGCGGCCGCCTCGGGTGCCTGGTCGACATATCAAATGAAGGGATTCAAAGGAACCATAAAACGCACGGCCGATACCACGGCACCGGCGTCGATCGCGTACCAATGGACCGTGCCCGCGTCGGCATGGTACGACGTCTATACATACAGGGTTCCGAACACGACGTGGACGGCGCGCGCACGCTATACGCTCGTGTCGAACACAGACTCTGCCGTCGTGATCGTCGACCAGAGTGACCTCACAAAAAAAGGATGGTACAAAGTGGGGACGGTGGACCTGAAGGCCGGCGTTCGTACTGTGGCGAGACTCGATAATTCGCTGCTCGAATCCGGACGCTCTCTTACAGCAGACGCCATGATGCTCATGGTGAACCGCATGCTCTCCCCCGATGCGGTGCTGACAACCGTGCCGAACGCCGCAACATGCGAACCGATTCCGTCCGAGTTTGATGTATCGCAAAACTATCCGAATCCGTTCAATCCGTCGACGGTCATCGCCTACTCGCTGCCCGCGGCCGAACACGTGACGCTCCGTGTGTACGATATCACTGGCAGGGAAGTGCGAACGCTTGTGAACGCGCCGCAGACTGCTGGCCGGCATACGGCGACACTCGATGCATCGCGCCTGGCAAGCGGCGTGTATATCTACAGGCTCACCGCCGGCCGGCATGTGCAGGCGCGGAAAATGGTACTCATGAAATAGGGACAACTCGATGATAACAGACGAACCGCGCCGCGCCGATGCGCTGGACGCCCTGCGCGGCCTGGCAATCCTGCTTATGATCCTCTCTGGCGCCATTCATTACAGAGTGCCGTTGCCGGCGTGGATGTATCACGCGCAGGTGCCGCCTCCCGATTTTATCTTCACGCCGGATCTTCCCGGCATCACCTGGGTGGACCTCGTGTTTCCGTTCTTCCTTTTCGCGATGGGGGCGGCGTTTCCCTTCGCGCTGCGGAAGAAGACCGATACGCACACACCGATGTGGAAGATCGTGTTCCAGATACTTCAGCGCGGCGTCCTGCTCGTGTGGTTCGCCGTGTTCATACAGCATGTCAAACCGTACTCGCTCCACGCGGAACCGACAATGCTCGACTGGCTCACCGGACTGCTCGGCTTCGCGCTGCTCTTCGCAATGTTCATCCGCATGCCCGCCGCCGCCACACGGCGGGTCGCCGTTCCGGTGAAGATCATCGGCTACGGCGCTTCCGTGCTGCTGCTTGCGATGCTGACGTATCCGAACGGGAGCGGATTCTCAACGGGCCGCAGCGACATCATCATCATCGTGCTCGCCAATACAGCGGTCTTCGGATCGCTCATCTGGCTGTGGACGAGGAATGCCCCGATCCTCCGTCTCGGCATTCTGGGTCTCCTGCTGGCGCTCCGCCTCACGCAGTCTGTCGACGGCAGCTGGAACCAGTGGCTGTGGTCGATGTCCCCGGTCCCCTGGGCGTACAAGCTCTACTATCTCCAGTATCTCTTCATCGTCATTCCCGGCATGATCGCCGGAGACCTCATGTACGCATTCATCCATGCACCGCAACCGGAGCCGAAAACCGAGCCGGAACGCGCCCACGCCGGCAGCATGACCATGCTCCTTGTCCTCATGCTGCTTATCGTCGCCGTGACGGTGACCGGACTGTTCCTGCGGTTCACGACAATCACGCTCATCGTCGATGCTGTGTATGCGGCGTGCGCATTCTACCTCCTGTCCAGGGAGCGGGCGCCGATCGGAAGGCATTACACCGAGCTTCTCTGCTGGGCCGCCTATTGGCTTCTTCTCGGATTGGCGTTCGAAGCGTTCGAGGGCGGCATTAAAAAGGACCGGTCTACGCTCAGCTACTACTTCGTCATGGACGGGCTTGCAATCATGGCCTATATCGCGTTCTCCATTGCCATCGATGTCCTTCGCCGCGGGCGTGCGGTGGCGTCGCTCGTCCGCAGCGGCCAGAATCCCATGATCGCCTACGTCGCCGGTTCCACCGTCGTGATGCCGATGATGGCGTTCGTGGGCACCGACGGGCTCATTGCGGCGATACCACCCGCGCCGTGGGTGGGACTGGCAAAAGGACTGTTCATAACCGTCATGGTTGCATGGATCGCGGGTTTCTGCACGAAGAAGAGGCTCTTCTGGCGGACATAAGCGGCCGCGACGAAGACTACCCCATCATGTAGTAGAGCGTCATGCCGCAAATTGGGATATTGTTGGGTCTTTATCGGAAAGCTATACCTGTCGTTGTACGTTCACATTCATATCATTCACATATCGGAGTAATGATGAAAAAGTTTGCATTACTACTTGCTCTCTTCGTCTGCGCCAATGTTTCAATGGCTCAAACGAAGATCTGGGAGCGATCCTCGGCTAGCGGGAATTTTCCCACATACCTCGGCACCGGAAGCCTCGAACGGGGATTTGCTACCTCGACGCTGACGCTGGACCCGTTCACAAAGGTCTTCGAGAAATCGGCCGCAACGGCGACATTCCCGACGTATCTCGGCACAGGCAGCCTCGAACGCGGCATCGCCTACGGCAAAGTCGGCGGCAACGACCGCATCTATGTTGTGAGCCGAACTGGCGGGAATAAAGTGATCGTCGTGAATGCGGCCAC